>JABIHL010000155.1 GCA_018649665.1 Chloroflexota bacterium
ATCGATCAACCGATCGAGCTGTGCCGCCACATGTCGAACAACCTCGTCTGGTCCTTCGACAAAAAATGTCATTCGAGACATACCTGGTTGTTCTGATCGCCCAACTGCCAAACTGGCAATATTGAACCCGCGTCGTCGGAAAAGACCAGATATGCGAGCGAGTACGCCCGGCTTGTCTTGAACAAGAGCCGAGATCGTTCGTTGAAATGTACCGTTACCTGGTGCCATTAGTTCGGGTCCTCAATCAGTTCCTGAACACTTTGACCTGCAGGAATCATTGGGTAAAGATCGTCGACTTTTTCGATGACGAAATCGACGATAACAGGACCATCGTGAGCGTTCGCTTCCGCGATAGCCGCCTCGAGCTCGTCCTGCTTCGTAACACGAATTCCCTTCATACCGTAGGCATCTGCAAGCTTCACGAAATCGGGGTTAGCCGTGTACGTCTCCGCTTGATAGTCACCGTCGTAGAAGAATCCCTGCCACTGAGTAATCATTCCCAAGTGGTTGTTGTTCAATATCGCGTACTTTACCGGCAAATTGTTTTCAACAGCCGTCGCCAGCTCCATGAGGGTCATCTGGAAACCACCGTCACCACAGATCGACCAGACTAACTTGTCTGGGTTACCAACCTGCGCACCGATAGCCGAAGGTACTTCATAGCCCATCGTTCCGGCTCCGCCAGACGACAGCCAAGAATTGGCGTTCTTGAACTGGTAGTGCTGAGCAGCCCACATTTGGTGCTGGCCAACGCCGGTAGTAATAATCGCATCACCCTTGGTGACGTCAGAGAGCGCCTTCACAACGTGCTGTCCCATCAAGCGTTCCGTTTCAGGAATTCTCAACGATGGGTGTTCGGCTTTCAGATGTTCAATGTGCTGCAACCACTCAACATGAGTCGTCTGCTTCACTTTCGGAATCAGTTGAGCGAATACATCTTTGATATTGCCGACAACCGGTGCTTCAACTTGAATGCTCTTGTTGATTTCAGCGGGATCGATATCGACGTGAATCTTCTTCGATCCGGTCGAGAATCGCTTGGCATCGCCAACGATACGGTCATCAAACCGGCTTCCAAAGTTGATAATCAGGTCGGCCTGATCGACCGCCAGAGAGGCGTAAGCCATGCCGTGCATTCCCGGGAAACCGGTGCTCAATACGTGATCTTCAGGGAACGATGAAATTCCGAGCAGCGTTGTAACAACCGGAATCTGTGCCTTCTCAGCAAGTTCCTTCAGTTCATCCCATGACCGCGAGAGAACTACGCCGTGACCAGCGAGGATCACAGGACGTTCTGATTCATTGATGAGCTTAGCGGCAGCTTCAACCTGAGATTCGTCAGCCTTGCCGGGTACTTTGTATCCGGGCAGGTCGATAGGCGCATCAGGGTTGTATTCGCCAATTTCGGTAAATACGTCTTTAGGAATATCGATCAGCACAGGACCGGGTCGACCAGTTCGTGCGATATGGAACGCCTCGTGAATAGTCGCACCGAGATCTTCGGCACGCATTACGAGGTAGTTGTGCTTGGTCACTGGCAGGGTTGCGCCGGTGATGTCGGTCTCTTGGAACGCATCGGTGCCGATCGCAGCGCGACCGACCTGACCGGTAATTGCGACCATTGGAACCGAGTCCATCATGGCTGTTGCCAGTCCGGTAACGAGGTTCGTTGCCCCAGGGCCAGACGTAGCGAACGCTACACCGACTTTGCCGGTTGAGCGTGCGTAGCCATCTGCCGAGTGCGCTGCACCCTGCTCGTGTCGCGACAGAATGTGCCGCAGGTCTGGGTACTGCGAAAGAACTCCGTAGAGCGGAAGAATCGCGCCACCGGGAATGCCAAAGACCACGTTGACGCCCTCTTTGAGGAGCGCTTCGCAGACTATTTGACTACCACTGAGGTGCTTGGTCATATCGTTTTCCTGGCACGATTGCCGATGTAACTCGGCAATTTCTTCCTATCAAGATTTAGTAACTATCGATTCACAACTGTTGCGAACTTGCGTCATATACAAATTCACACTTACGCAGGGCAAAAAAAAATCCCGCCCCTTCACAAAGGACGAGACTTGCATCCCGCGGTACCACCTTCGATTGCCTTGCATTCAACTTCCGTCGAATACCAGACCGCTCAAGGAACCGTAACGTGGCCAAACCCGTTTGATCCTAGCCCTGATTTACAGAGTTCAGACCAACCGCTCCAAGGTGAGTTCTCGAATTAGTACGTACCGGATTCACACCAACACCGGCTCTCTCTTACGTACTGCATTCGGTACTACTCCCGTTCACAGCGTTTCACACACGACAATTATAAGTGTTTCAGTCGTTGAGAAGCAATCACCCCAATACGGAATGTGATAATCAAAACCAACTATTCGCGTATTGATGCTGCAACTAAAACCGGCGCGCTGCCCACTGGAATACACTTCTTCGGTTATTTATTGACTATTCGGCACGAAATCATTGTCTATCCAAACCAACCTTAAGATTCGCAATTTCAAATGGTCGGATATCGACTCTCTTCAGCGGTTGCTGAACGAGATCGGACGACATGGTCACAGAGATTGGCCCGCCGACGCCGTTGAGCTACGTGCCGAACTAGAATTTCCTCGAGTTAAGCCGAAACGAAACATTGCTCTAGCTGAACAGGACGGGCAGATCGTCGGCTATGCGATCGTCGAGCCCGAAGCAAACATTGGGCGTTCGGTAATCGGTATTGGCAGCAGCTCGATGGGTTTGGCAATCCGCAAAGACCTAATCGACTGGGCAATGAATCACGCTGCACAAGAAGCACCGATAGCTCACCTGTCTACTCGTGACAACGAAACCGAGCTCGAAAAGTTGGTAGCTCAACTTGGATGGTCGAAGGTACGTCGGTACTTAAAACTCACGACCTCATCAAATATCACCCCTGCAACCGCGGCTGTTCCAGATGGATTCACGGTAAGAACCATGTTGGGTCTCGACGAGGTACCCGAACTAACGTTTATCCAGAACGAGGCGTTCAAAGAACACTTTGGATATTCTCCGAACACCGAAGACGAAATTCTCGCTCATCTTCTTACAGGAAATTCCAGCCTCGACAATATCGTTATGATTCACGATTCCTACGAACAGCTGGTCGCCTACTGTTGGACACTCGTTCATGAACGTGAAGGGCTGCAAGTGGGACGAATCGGAATGACAGGCGTACTACCAACAGCTCGCAAAAAGGGCCTAGGACGGGCAATCGCCGAACTCGGATTTAATCATCTGGTTCGCCAAAACGTCGATTCGATAGAGCTCGATGTTGATTCTGAAAATGCCCCAGCAATCCACGTCTATTCGTCGCTAGGCTTCGAAGAAGACAGTGAAGTCAGTTGGTGGGAACGGGCTCTTTAGCCGCCAGCAGCAGGAGCTGCGGCAACTGCCGGTGCAGGAACTAGCGATCGATAGCTATCAAGCAGCGCATCGGTCGAACGATCCCAGCTCAGCGTTTCAGCGTGCTCTCTTGCTGCATCGCCCATTCGAGATCTCAGCACGTCGTTCTGAAGCAGCTCGCACAGGCGTTCAGCCATTACATCGCTCTGCTTAGCAGGAACAAGGTAACCAGTTGCGCCACTCTTGACGATCGCAGGTAATCCTCCGACGTCGGACGCAACAACCGGTCGGCCGCAAGCCGCCGCTTCGAGCGCGGCTAGACCAAAGCTTTCATAGTGAGATGGCAGCACACAGACATCGGCTGCGTTGTAGTGATAAGGAAGCTCGTCCTGGTTTACCGAACCAATGAAATTCACTGATTGCGTAAGTTTCATTCGACTCGCCAACGTTTGCAGACGTGTTTTCTCTTGAGAGTTCTCGTCGCCGCCTACAACGTTCAACGTTATCTTCGTTGGGTCTTCAAGGCTCGCAACAGCACGGAAAAGATTGTCGAGACCCTTCAATGGCTCTAGGCGACCAACAAATAGAATATTCATTTCATCGCCGTATCCGAGGTGATCGCGAGACTGTCGCTGTGACATAGGGCGAAATCGAGTGAGGTCCACTCCCGGTGGAATCACATCTATTTTTACCGGTTCGACATTGCAATATTCAGCAACTGCCGTACGTTCATGTTCGGTCCAAACTACGACCGAATCTGCCGAGCAGGCGATGTTCATTTCTGAGCCATCACGCTGAGCGACTTCCGCCTCTTCAGGCCTTCCCCGTCGTTTCATCTCGGCCATTGTGTGGAAGCTTGTCGTGTGCGGCACGCCCCATTCGGAAGCCAATCGCATACCAACGAGACCCGAAAGCCAGTAGTGACTACTAACGATGTCGTAGTTCAGGCGGTTTGCAATGCAGAATCTGCGCATCTGAGAAGTGAACTGCGGAAGCAGTTCGTACACGCCGCTCTTGTCCAGCGAAGGCGGACCAGCTGGCAGGTGAATTAATCGAGCGCCGGGGGCGAACATCACGATCTGGGGGTCAAGCGGGTCATGATGGCGCGTAAAAACATCAACTTGAACTCCCCGAGCGGCAAGTCGTTTTGCCATCTCAAGAATGTATATGTTCATTCCGCCGGAGTCTTTGCCGCCTGCTTGGCGCATAGGACATCCGTGGACTGTGATTACTGCTACGTTCATAGTTGTTGGAATCTAGTTCGCTTGAGCCGCTGATCCGCGTTTTGCGGTCAACGCAAATACCTGACGGTCGACGCCGCCGAGATGGTATTTGTAAGGCTCATTGCCGCGCATGAAATCGAACACCCGGTGACCCGATTCAATAGACGATTTTATCGTCAATGCATGATTGAGTAACCCAACCGATAGTTTGGATTGAGCCGGATTATAACCGCTGTTATACAAATAACGCACTTCACCAGACACAAATGACAATGATGTCGCTTCTCTTACGCCATTTATTTCCAAGAAGCAGAGTCGCGTAATACCTTCACGTGCCAGTTCGATGGCGATTTTGCAGAAAAACTGTTCACGCTCGGCAGTCATGAACTCGTTCTTATCGGGAGTGCTCATGCGGTGGAGCCGCATGAAGTCAGACATAGCAGATTCAATATCGTCAGGGTCAGAAAGTTCTACGTGCTTAACTTCGCCAGCAGCTTCTAATCGTCGTAATTTTCGACGAAGTTCGTGTCGATCTTTTTTCCTGAGAGCGGAGACGTATTCATCCCAACTGGCTGGTAAATCCATTCGAGGAGCGACGTCTTCTTGTTCAAGATCGACTTGCCAACCTGCGTTTTCCGCTTCTTCACGAAATTGAGTAATCGTCGGCGAATTACCGGGAAGAGATTGAAGCAGGATCGTGTCGATCTCTGACATCTCGCTCACTGCAGACACGAGTGATTGAATACAAGTCGAGCTAAGCCGATCCCTTGAAAGGAAATCGTGATAGTCGACTAGGTCGGTACTACCGAGAAAGCTGATCTCGGAACCATCGATCATCAGCGGGGCAATCATGTTGACATCGCCTGATTCGGAACGAACCATCAGGAGTTGGAGTTCGGAATCGTTTCCAAACTCAGACCACCATGTTTTTTGCCACGTTTGCGAATCGAAGAATGTAGGTTCGGCACTATCTTCGAGAATCTGTTGCCAGTGACCTGCGAGACTTTCGAAAGTCCCCTGCTCAATCCCAGCGCTACAACAAGTCAATTTGTCGAACGTTCCTTAGTGAGTACAAATTTGCGAATTCCCCGACGCAAGTCAGCAGTAGTTACTTGCCGCTGTTCAGGAGATTCATAACTGAATCGATGTCTGGCTCAACGTATTCAAGCTCGATGAGGGCTCGCTTCTCCGCTGTACCAGGATCTTTCAGTCCGTTACCAGTTAAGATGCAGACTATGGTCTTGCCGGTCAGGTCTACACCCAATTCAGGTAGCTTAATCAACCCAGCCACCGATGCGGAAGAGGCTGGCTCACAGAAAATGCCCTCTTCTCTAGCCAATCGCAAGTAAGCATCGATAATCTCGTTATCGTCGACCATGTCGATCATGCCTTCTGACTCGTCTCTGGCAGCTTCCGCTTTTTCCCAACTTGCAGGGTTGCCAATTCGAATCGCCGTAGCGATTGTTTCAGGCTTCAGCACGGGTTCACCTCGAACAATCGGCGCTGCTCCCGCGGCCTGAAATCCCATCATTTTGGGCGTCGTTTCGCATCTACCCAACGATTGATATTCGTTGAAGCCTTTCCAATAGGCAGTGATATTCCCAGCATTGCCGACAGGGATGCAAAGTAGATCTGGCGATTCGCCAAGTTCATCTACTATCTCGAATGCACCAGTTTTCTGACCTTCGATTCGGTACGGGTTCACCGAGTTAACCAACTCGATATCCATGATTTCAACGATGCTGCGAACGGCATTAAGGGCGTCGTCGAAGCTACCGTTTACAGCGAGGATTCGAGCACCGTACGCCATTGCTTGTGCAAGCTTACCAAGTGCGATTTCACCGGCAGGAACCAACACGAGCGTCTCTAGCTGGTACCGTGCGCCATAGGCTGCTGCTGCTGCGCTGGTATTACCGGTCGAAGCGCATATGATTCGCTTCTTGCCAGCTTCAAGGGCTTTCGCAACCGCCATAACCATGCCGCGATCTTTGAACGACCCGGTTGGATTACAGCCTTCGAGTTTGAAATATAGATCTTTGCAACCGAGTGAATCTCCGATGCTCTGCGATCTTACGAGCGGGGTGCTTCCTTCTCCCAATGAGACTGACGGTGTGGCATCCGTAACAGGCAGAAATTCGCGATACCTGTCTATCAATCCAGAGTTCGTCAACGAGAGGAACGCTCCTGATCAAGCCGAGTCAAAGCTCGACTACTATCGAAAACCGGACGCTAAGACCGGTCGCCGTATGTTTCAACCCGCAGCAAACTGTCCAATTGAAGAACAGTATCAAGTTCCTTAATAGATCGTACGGCACTCTGCATATTATTCTCCAACGCCGGGTGAGTCATTATCACCAAGTCGGCATGGCCGTTCTCTGTGTCGGTATCTTTTTGTAGTACCGAGTTGATGCTAATATCCGCATCGCCCAGAACTCTTGCAACACTCGCAAGCACTCCCGGTCGATCAGAAGCCGTTAGTCGGATGTAGTACTGACACTCGTGATCAGACATCGATGCTATAGCGAATGACTCAGGTACTGACGATGATCCGCCGTCGTTTGTCGCGCCTTTAGCGATTCTCAGTACATCTCCCATAACAGCGCTGGCTGTAGGGTTTGGTCCTGCTCCGGGTCCCTGGAACCACAGTGGGCCAACCAGATCACCTTCGACTTCAACGGCGTTCAATACACCGTTCACCGAAGCCATCGGCACATCAAGTGGAATCAACGCAGGATGCACTCGGGCAAGCAGCCCTGAATCGGCATTCGCTTGAGCCACAGCGAGAAGCTTGATCGTGTAACCGAGTTCGCTGGCGTATCGGAAATCCTTCGCGTGAACCTCACGAATGCCCTCTCGATGAATCACATCAACCGGCACTTCGGTGTGGAACGCAAGCCGAGCGAGAACAGAAATCTTGTACAGTGCATCGAAGCCATCGACGTCTGCAGTCGGGTCGGACTCGGCGTAACCGAGCGCCTGTGCTTCTGCTAGCACGTCGTTGAAGTCGGCTCCTTCGTGGGCCATCTTCGTCAGAATGAAATTCGTTGTTCCGTTGATGATTCCGCGGACGCTCTGAATCTTGTTCGCGGTCAGATCGTTCATCAACGGGCCGATGATCGGTATGCCGCCAGCAACGCTCGCTTCGTAGTACAGGCAAACGTTATTTTCAGCAGCAGTGGCGAGCAGTTCGCTACCGTGCTTTGCCATGACTTCTTTGTTCGCCGTGACTACGTGCTGACCAGCCTTAAGGGCACTGGTTATGTAGCCGAACGCCGGATCAACGCCACCCATCAATTCAACGACAATTCCAACTTCGGGGTTGGCTATTACAGTTTCGAGATTTGTTGAGATCGCACTGGAATCGATAGTTACGTCACGTTTTCGTGAGGCATCTCGAACAACAGCTGCCACTACATTGAGAGAAACGGCAGGGTCTACCGAACGGTGTCGCTGACTGATGGCATTCGCAACTGCCGAACCGACGACTCCAAGACCAAGTAGACCAACGCCCGTAGGCGGCGTGTTCGTCTTTGCTGAATTTGCCATTGCCTACTGACCAGCCTGAGGAGCAACGCCAAACGGCGGGGGAGTTGGGGTAGGGATAATTGCTGAAAGACGAACTTGCGCGTTCACCCAATCGAATATTGCGCTATCCAAAACCATGTGAAGGTCGAAATTACGCTGTTCTTCGTTGAAGAAAATTGTCATGCCTCGTGAAGTCAGCAACTCGAAGTTTTCCGCATCCACTTCCCGAGCGTCGTTCACTTCAGCGACTACCAAGTAAGACCACCAGTTGTTCTCTTCGTCGAAACGCGGCGAACTCGACGTTCGAAGCGGCAATAGCCGGTTTCCATCACCGTCGAGACCAAACATGAGAGCATCGAGCTCTGGAATAACACCGAAAGGCTTCCATCCCTGATCACCAAGGTTTCGACTGGCGTTCGGGTCGACAGAATGCTGGAGCACTACGCTCTCCATAGCCGCTCCGGAAACTAAGTCACGGTCGATCGCTCGACGATCTTCGGAGTCATTCGAGAGTCTGATGATTTCGTAGATATGTACCTGAGCTTGAACACGCGGAATAGTGTCGCCTATAACGTCGCGTAGTTGCTCTTTAAACATGCTCTTTCGAATGAAATCGCGAAAAACATCTTCATCAATACCAATACGGTGGATGAACTGTCGCTTGGCTTCTTCGACATTGTCCTTGTATTCCTGAGACTCAAGTTCGGCGACCGTAACTGCGACAAAACCGAGAATAGAATTCAGTCGTTCGTCAACATCCTCTGCACTTACAGCAATGCCGTAGCGAGGTGCGAGTTGGAACGCCAGTTCGTTTTCCTGCAGCGTCTGCAAAGAGTCGAACAGCGAGTTCCCAATTTCGAACGGAACGCCCAGATTTTCACTCATACGCTGATTAAAACGAATGAAGTTGACTACGTCTCCACGGCTGTACTCAGTGTCTTCGACTCTGAGAGCAAGTTCACGCGGAGGAAATACGTAGTTTTGAAAATAGGCATAAACCGGAATCGCCAGCAGACCAATCAAGACCACTAGACCAACGATCATAAATGGTCGGGTCTTAACTTGGAATTGACGTTGCTCGTTGACCATCTCGCGACGGGTTTTCCCGCCACGGACAGTAATGCTACGACGACCGGCTTCGTAGTCGGGGATAGGCCCCCCTACTACCGGTTGCTGCTCTTCGTTACGATCTTCAGTTGAGTCTTCTGTGGACATTTTCGGCGCTTGCTACTGCTGCGGCCGGGGTCACTTCAACAGCGACGCCTCCGGCCATACTAACGTTGAATTGCCTGCGAGAAGAGGTTACTTCTCTTCTTCGTCAGAACTGTCATCTGCGGCTTCTGGAGCCTCTTCAGATGGAACGTCTTCAGTAACCTCTTCGGTTTCCTCTGACGCAGCTTCTTCTGTTGATTCCTCAGCAACTTCAGCGACCGGAGTCTCTTCAGTTGAAGCTTCTTCAGCAACCTCTTCGGTTGTCTCTGACGCAGTTTCTTCTGTCGATTCCTCAGCGGCTTCGGCAGATGGAGCATCTTCAGCTACCGCAGTAGCCTCGGTTGCTTCAGGAGCGTCAGTCTTAGCCTCAGCTCCGGCTTCTTCTTCAGTCGCCTCTTCTTCGTCTGAGATCTTTCCGCCGGTGGAAACAGTTCCAGTTACACGAAGGTGATCAGGAGCGTAAGGAAGCAGAGCCAAATGACGCGCACGCTTGATAGCGGTCGTCAAGTTTCGCTGGCATTTCGCACAGTTGCCAGATTTTTTACCGGCTTCGATGCGACCACGGTCAGTGATAAATCGTCGGATGCTTGAAACATCTTTGTAGTCAACTGTGCTCTCTTTACAGTAGCACTGGCGTCGACGCCTGGCTCCGCCGCGGCGGAATGGTGGGCGGCCTGCGCCACCTTGAGTTGTTCGGGGGGTTGTCATTTTTTACCTCGCGGAAAGGACAGCAGAACTATTCGACAATTTGCCAAACTTGTCCTGCATGGAAACTGCTACCAGGGCAGTTCCTCCACGTCTTCAGATGGGTTATTTGCAGCAGTAGCTTGTTGAGCCGGAGACCCAGGTGACTCTGCTGAATAAGATTGGGCTTGCGGCGGTGGGCCACTTCCCGTTGATTCACCGCC
>JABIHL010000156.1 GCA_018649665.1 Chloroflexota bacterium
AATATTCATAGCTGGTTTCTTTTCAGTACATATCGTGATTTGACTGCGTGTATCGCTGACGGTGGATATGGATTGACACTTTTTGAGACTTCTGCCACGGATTCACCACTTAGCCCAGTAGGGCAGTTTTATTACAATTGGATTCGCGGAGCACGTAACTAGCAGTGGCTGACGAATGTGCGCGCGCTTCGGCAAATTTTCCGGTGGCGAATCCGAATTTCATTAACCACTTTGTTCCGACTTGTGAACTGTGAAATTTACTATTGTTATTTCTCATTAGGCATTTTTATGGGCTACGCAAGGAATCTTCGCGGTGGGTTTCTTTGCTAAAAAACAGACTTCATATTGATGGCAGAGTTTGGGTTGCCATTGGGGCCTTGGTAGCTGTCTACATGATTTCTCTCTGGGCCACTCTTTCGACGACCCAGAAATTGATTTCTGAATTCAACATTTCAAATTTGGCCCAGCAAAATGTTTCCACTGATGAGTTGTTCGAATTGTCTGCAACCAAATTGGTGGAGATTCAAGAGTCCTCTGCAAAATCTAAGCGGGTAGCGGCCCCACTGATTGCTCTGTGTGCACCAGGCCGAGTGGTGCCGTTTGTGGCAGACAACTGTGATGCCATTAATGCGCTATTCAGGCAATCGGCTATCGACTCTGACGCGGCGATTTCATTGCTTGGTGCGGTTGAAAAACTCAACGCAGTTGTTGACTCGTTCCGAAGCGGGTCGATTAATTCAGCTGAAGGGGAACTTTCGGATCTTATCGCGGCGATTGAATCTGATCTCGATGATTACGACAGCAGTGCTGCTCAGGCAGCCGAGATACAGTTTCCTGATGTGGGACAGGTAGTAGGGAAGCTAAAATCTGCTCGGCTGTCGGCTGTCAACGCAGAACGGGATCTACAAGAGTTGGCAAAGTTCGTCCGAGTCGGGCTGACAACTCTCGAATCGGCTGTTGTGCTGAAAACTATCGCGACAGCGGAGTTCGAGGAGCTCACTGATGCGGGGAGTAGTTCAGCTGATTTTAAGAAAATTCATACTGTTTTGGCGAAGATAAGTCCTCATCTCAAAACGTTTAGTACTAATACTGAGCGATTTAATGAGTCAATTCCTGCGTACCTTGAAAACTCTTCGGTAGATTCGATCGTCACTTCGATTGCTGATGATGCGGTATTAGTTGAAAACCTGTTCACTGGAATTTCAGTTCCGATCGAGATTTTAGATGAGTCATTCAAAAGTTTGCGATCCTCCGACCAACCGCTATTCAAGAGCGGTGCAGTTGTAGAAATGTTGCAGATTCTTGATGAGGAAGGCGAAGCACTAACCGACGCCAGTGAACGTTTAGTTGCTGTGCAACAGAAATTATCGAGCGGACGCGATTTAGATAATTTAGTGGGTCAAAAAGTAGCCGATAAACTCGAATCGTTATTGAATAGATATTCGGGGTTGATCGGAGTATTGGCGGACGCACCAGAAATAATGGGTGACTTTTTGGGCAAGGATGGTCCCAAACGGTATCTGGTATTAGGTCAAAGTTCAGATGAAATTCGACCCGCCGGTGGATTTACGTCCAGTGTCTGGTCCATAACTCTAGATCAGGGTGTTTTGGTCGAGACGGAATATATTAACGTGCTGACTTTTGGTGAGAGATGGGTACTTGACCAAATTCCTCCTCCGCCAGATGCGCTTCACATTCATATGGATGCTGGAGCTTGGTATCTGCGGGATGTTGGTTGGAGTCCGAATTTCAGATCGGTGGCTGAAACAGTCGTTCTGATGAACACGGCAACTGATCGAGAACCGATTGATGGAGTGATCTCGCTTACCCAATGGGGATTTGTGCATCTGGTAACGGGTCTCGGATCTATCGGCACTGCCGAAGGCCAATTGTCAGGTAAAGCGGTGATGCAAAACATCGAAGATGGAACCGATTCCGAAGGAACTGACTATCTGCTGACCCTTTTCAATTTTATGATCGAATCTCTTACGATTGGCGGTATTCAGGAGAATTTCACTGAATTTGGGCAGTCATTTTTGAGTGCTTTTGATGAGAAGCAAATCATGCTCTACTCAACTGACGATGAACTAGAGAATAAAATTGAAGAACTTGGCTGGTCTGGAAATCTCAGTTGGCAGCCGGGTGATGTATTGGGCGTGTTTGACTCTAATATTGGTTGGAACAAAGTAGGCCGGCGGATCGAACGCCACGTGGCCTATGACGTCGAATTGAAAACTGATGGTGGAGGTACGGCTCAGCTATCGGTTTCCTACGTAAATAATTCCAAAGCTGAATCATGGGGTTGTGAGGAGCAATCGGAACCTCCATCAGGTGGAAATGTTTACGCAATATTGAAAGATGGTTGTTATTGGAACTACGTAAGGGTCTACACGCCAATCGGATCTGAATCATCCATGCTGCCTGCACTTGAATTGCCAGAAGGATCGGTCGCTGCACGAACCGGCGTAATGGCTCCAGGCTCTGACACGATGTCGGTATCGTTTGATGATATCGGGCAGTATTACGGGGGGGTCATGGTCCTAGAACCGAACTCAGACTCGACCTTGCAATTCGAATATGATCTTCCTGTTGGTACGGCTGAAGTATCAGGCGATGTGATGGATTACTTACTTTTGATCCCTGTCCAGTCAGGATTACCTGGTTCCACGGTAACGATCAACGTTTCGTTCCCGGATGAATTTCAGATAGTTGATGTATCGAACGGAGCCGGGCTCATCGTAGAAAACACACTTCACTTTGAATCTATTCTTGGTAAAGATATTGTCTTACGAGTAGCGGCTGAAAAGCGTGATTAATATTTTTGTAGCATTCAGCGCAGCGCGACAGCAATCGGTGAAGTGGTTGCTATTCGTAGCAATGACTCTGCTTGTAATCATTACGATGTCTTGCCGTTCGAACGATGATTCGCTGGCGACTGAATCGCCCGAGCCAAATCACACAGTTGAAGTCTCGGTTACACCGAATCCAACTGTGTTGCCTTCCCCTGTTGTTGAGCCGACTAGTACGGTCGTAGACGAGGTAACGGCTACTGAACTTGCTATTACGGCAGGTCCTAGTGATCCAACGGCGACAATACTGGTAATCGAACCCGATGAAAGAGTTAAACCTCCCTCGGGAGTGGACGAACTACCTTTATCTGATCTTGAGTATTCGACATGTAAGTCGACTAGATCGAATGGGCAGGGGGGAACGGCACCTGCGCCCACA
>JABIHL010000157.1 GCA_018649665.1 Chloroflexota bacterium
ACCCTCACCCGACGTAACGAGGAATGGAATGATAGTTGCGCCCATTCGCATGCCGAGCAAACCGCCGACCAATACCGCAGGCACAAGCACCATTAATAATTCCAGCGTAACCAATCCCAACACCTGCTTGGTCGTCAGTCCAAGGGTTCGTACCACAGCATACTCGGTCATACGCGAAGCGAACGTCACCTGCGAATAAACCAAGAAACCGACCGCGCTTGCAGCCAGCACCGTCGTAAATGCAATCGCCAACAGCGCTTTCCAGCCAGCCGAAATCAGCGGATCAACCGCCGCATCACGCAACAACTGATCCTGCGCTATCAACGAAGGCGGCACCGACATACGCCCTCGCATGGCGTTGGCTACCTCCGAAGGCAACGCTTCGCCAGTTTCGATCCACACTTCGTTCGCCTGCTCAGCATTACGCATCTTGTTGGCATTCAGCGCCATCCATGTCGATCGAATGTCACCCACTAAGAAAG
The DNA here is from genome assembly GCA_018649665.1 of Chloroflexota bacterium. GTDB lineage: Bacteria > Chloroflexota > Dehalococcoidia > Lucifugimonadales > Lucifugimonadaceae > Lucifugimonas. The sequence goes on from JABIHL010000157.1 coordinate 483, forward strand.
TAGAAAACTCCGGATCAAGCGTCGGGAAGTAATCGGCAACGCCAGCAAGTCGAACCGGCACAGCATTGCCCTGCACATCCACATTAATTCGCTCACCAACGTTGTAACCACCACGATCCATAAAGCCCGTGCTAGCGATCACCGGAATCGGAGCATCTTCCGATCCCACAGTCACGCCCCTCAACTGCGTAACGACAACCGGGTTCCACGTCATCACCGCAATCCCCTGATCAATCGGCTCTGGCTTTGCATCACCCTCACTACCCTCTGGAACATCAGCGTACGCATATAACGGCTCGATCCGCGCTCCGTACTGGTTGAGACCGGGCTCAACAGTCATCCAAGAAGAGTCCTCATTAAACTCTTCGATAATCTGCGTCTCGCCGCTCTCGAGAACAATCGCCAGCTCATCTACTTCAAACGAACCCGCGTCCAGAAACGGAGGTGCAGTCCGACTAAATCGACCTCGCTCAACGTTGGGTAATCCCACTCCGATAAATTCGAGTCGCAGCGGAGGAACCGGATTCACACCTGTGAAATCAATCGTATCCAGCGACCCAGCGATAGTGCACCAGTTCGGTGGCAAGTGAACCTGCGCAACGTCGCACTGGAACGGCCTACCCGCTGAAGGTCTAGGCAACAGCGATCCTAAATTCAGCGTGAACAATCGGCCAGTCGAATCGCTCAACCTTGCCGCTATTCGAGAATCGGCACGACGAACAGTTGGGCGAACTTTCAGGCTGATCCACCGAGCGTCGTCTGGAATTGAAATACCAGTTCGAGATTCAGTAAGCCTGCCCATCTGATCGTTCAAAGACACCGAGGAAAAATCATCTCTCGACCATGCGATCCCTCCCATCGGCCCAGGATCGACTCCGAGATACGTAAACGTGCTACCAACGTCAGCCGTCAGATCGACTCCGACCGCCCTGAACGCAGGAGCCGCTGACTCGACACCCGGCGTTCCAGCAATTCGCCTAAAAGTTTCTCCGGCTTGAACTCTGTTCGTGTACGAAACACCGTTCACCCTAAGATCTGATCCAGACTGATACCGCGCTCGATCTGCCGCGCTCACATCCAACGTCCCCGCGAAACTCGAAGCGAACACACCTAAACCGGCTGTCAAAATCATCAATAACGACAATCGAGAATAGTGGCGAGGATTCCGCGCCATCTGCCACAACACGAGCGTGACAGCCGGCGAAACCAACGAAGAAATCTTCGGCAAAGAGGTCAACATAGCAACCACTTCCACCATCAGCGGGAAGAAACGAAGTGCAACGAATCCACCAAAAGCCAGAACAAGGGCAGGCATCGCAACATTTATCTTATCGACCGAAGCCGCACCAACTCCTGGCACGTCTACAAACGAGCCTTCGCTAGTCAACTGCGAAGCGAACACCAGCAACAGCCCAAACAACGCCACATCGAGGTAGTACTTCTGCATCGCACCCTGCGCTGTGGGTCGAGTCGACTCTCGTACGCTGGAAACGACCGTTTTTTTAGCTGCCATCGACGCAGGAATAACCATCGCCAAAAAGCCTGCAAGACCCGTGATAATCGACACCACGTAAGCAGTCTGACCAAGGCTCACTGGAAGTGGGTTGCTCCCGTTAAGCTCACTGAAAAGCGGAATTACGCCAAGCCACTTCACCATAAGTGCAGCCAACGGTGGCGCAAGCAATATCGCCAACAAAGCCACGATCGCGCCTTCAATAATGAATGCTCCAACCACCTGTTTTGCAGTCGCCGCCCGAGTACGCAACCTAGCAATATCATCTCGCTGCGTCTCGACCATCAAGATCGACATCGTGCCAACAAAATAAAGAACAACAGCTGCGATAACCGAGAACACAACCGTCATAGGCAACCGACTGAAGAACGTCTGCTGCTGGTTACGCAAAAGTACTTCCTGAAGCGGAATATCCTGCGAATAGCTGCCGATTTGAGGGCGAAGCTGTGCCTTGATCTCGTCGAACCCGAGCAACAGCTTCTTCGCTCCTGAAGCTTTCACCAGACCTGCATCGATTTGATACCGCCAGAAATATTTGACCGTCATTCCAGGCAAATACGGCGCCACCACCGATTCGAAAACACCCGGTGCCGGTACAAGCGGCAAGAACTTTAAATCGATGTCGTCAAGCCCATATTGACTGTCGATATCTGTCCAAAATGCTACGGCAGAATCAGCACGAGAATACGTGCCAGAAATCCGAACAGCTACCGAATCGTTCACATCATCCCAGAACGGTGCAACCTCAACAACATCACCAACGGAAAGCCCAAACCCTTCAGCCGCACCTTCATCCAGAGCCACCTCAATTAGTAGTTGACCAGCACTACCTTCACCAGTTTCTTGAGATGGCCAAGCGCCCGACGTGAGAATCGAATTCGACTGCATGTCGGGTGCACTCATCAACACCGCACGCCACGAACCTTCGATCTCTTCTGGAGCATCTACGAGCAACGTAGGCGAACCGTAAGTAAGTGTGGAATCGGTGATTATCGACGACGACACATCTCGCACAGTCCGATCAACCAAGCCAAGAATATCGCCGTTCGTCAGAGCATCAACATTGGTCTCTCTGCCGGAAATAACAATGTCGTGGTTAGCTTCACCATCGGCTGATATCTCGCGTTCCAGAGCTATATCGCCTAGTGAATCAAAATAAATCACGCTAGCAGCAATCGTCACAACCGCCGCAACAACGCCAACAGAAACTACCGCCAACATTGGCCAGTGCGAACGCGTCCGCCGACCCACAAATTCAAGGAATGCTCGGGGTCCCATTTCAGCCACTCTTCCCTGAAATTCGAACCATATTTGCAACGTTGATTCGTCGAACCGCAATCGAATCAGAAATGACCATCAACACCGAAACAACGGCTAGAGCGGCAATCAAGCCGACCACGTAGTTCCAGTTAGTCTCGAAAACTATCGGCGGCAGTGAATTAACATTCGAATCTGTCTGAGAAGCGGCGTCGACAGCAATACGCGCCATAATCAAACCGGTACCAACACCGGCAGCAATCCCAACAATCAAAATCACCAATTGCTCAACAACACTAATCACCACCAACCCACGTTTTCTCACACCCATCGATCTCAGAACAGCTAAATTGAAGCGATCTCCGGCAGGTCGCATCGGAGCGAACGTAAGGTAACCGAGAACAGCCAACACGACCGCAAGAACCACCGTCACGATCGAAGCGCCTCGCCAACCAGCAACCGCTAACGGAGTTACAACCGAAGATCGTTGAATCTCTTCTCGCTCAACGATGCTGTGGAGCCCCCCAACCGTAGAAGAAATAGCGTCGATGGTCGCTGCGCTAGGCGCATCGTCGATTCCGATAAACATCTCCGCAGCAACTCCAGCCGAGTTCGCACTGCTCAACGCCAAATGCACCCACAACTGTGAAACATCAACTACTCCAAACCCGCCATCGTCAGGGCTAAGAGTCGGGAATAACTTACTGACACCAACAATCTCAACTGGAATCGAACGTCCGAACACATGAACGACCGTCGTGTCGCCAATGATCAAATTGTTGGCTTCAAGTGCCGTCTGACTAAACAAGATTGGAACCGTCGCCGATATCGACCGAACCGCACCTCGAACACCTCGGTCAGTGCCGATTCCAAGGTTGATCTGCAAACCGCTATCGGAACGTTGCTCGCCATCGACACTACGAACATACGTAAACGATTGAGCTTCCGTGTCGAACCCTTCCGACGATGCCAACGGATTCCACTCCTCGGCATCACTCGCGAATTCCTCAACCACAACCAAATTCGAATCCCCTGCGACTTCGTACATCAAATCGTCGATCTGAATACTCGCCTGTGTACCAAGTTCATCGGGCGTCAACTCAAAGAACGTAAGTCCCGCCACCTCTACCGGTCGTACCGCAATCGTTGGAATCCGCCCCATACGAATCTGCCAATCGCGGCTTGTGACCGGTCCAAGATCGATAGTGTGCGACAAGCCATTTGCATCGATTAGCCTCACGCTCGCCCGAATCCGTTTCTCAAGAACGTCAGACCGCATTCGATACCCGATGCGATCGGCCGATTCAGGAATAACCAGCGGCTCAAGCTCAGTCTCAGCACCCAACGCCTTAACGACCTCTGCAAGATTCGATTCCGCGTAATCACCTCTAAACACGCCAATTTCAGCGAACTTAGTCGGTTCAATCGCGAGGAACTCGAACGGAGCACCCTGCCCGCCAATACCCACATTCCCTGTGGTTCGAAGTCCACTCGAAACGTCTTCGACACCAACAACACCACGTACATCATCTAGCACAGCACTTCGAGACCCACTATTCAAATCGACAGGGAATAATCGAAGATCTGCCCCAACCTCGTACCCCGATTGATCGACAGAACCCTGCTGCAAAGTCGCTGCCACCGTCGCCGAAAGCATGGCAGTCCCAGCCGCCATTCCAACAATCGCCACAGGCCACGCGTATGTAATCGGAACTCGGGCGAACAACGCCGAAGTAAGGTGAGCCCATGCAGGCCCCCGCCTAGTTAATGCACTAGAAATAATCCGTGCAACCGGCGGCAAGACCCTCATCGAAAGCATCACCGCAACGCCCAAGAAAATCGCCGGAGCGAAGACCAACAACGGGTTCACCGTAACGATCTGTTCGCCACCCTCTTTGGCCGTCGCCACTGAAGATTCGGTCGACAAATCCCAAAGAATCACACCACCAAAAATAAAGAACAATAAGTCGAGATACTGGCGCTGGAAAAAAGGCTTACCTTCCGCCCTCCGACTCGATATCTGCTCCGATCCTATAGCGCGCCCACCGCCCTTCCAGACAGTCCACTGCATGTAGGCAATAACAACACCCGCACCTATCAATGCCCACGCAAATGCCTTCCAAGTCAGAATTACAGGCATGCTCGATCCGAGCGTGATCGCTTCGTACTCAGGCATTCGCCCAATCAGGTTGATAGCCCCAAACGCCACGAACGGCGCCACCAGTGCCGGCAACGCAACCAGCAATAACGACTCGAATAAGAAAATAACCGCCACCTGTCGTCGCCCTGAACCGCGAGCCCACATCCGCGCCGTATCGACTCGTCGTCCCGCCGTCAACGCCCCCGCCGCCATGATCGAATAGTACCCAGCAGCAAGCAGAAGAACTCCACCCATCATCAACGTTGGAATCCGAGCAAAAGCTATCTTCTGACCAAGCGCTTTAAGCGGATTTTCAAGTGCCGAAATAGCCTTCGACTCAGGTAATCCACGTCGAAGCTCGTGACTAACCGATTCGACCTGTGCCGCCGTAAATGCCGGACTCTGTCGCTCCAGTAAATCAGCGTCTAATTGAACTAGCCAGCGATTAGTGCCGATCGACGCCGCCCCACCAGTAACCGACCGAAACAGCCCATCTCTCGTAAAGAACAAAGGCAACATAAATCGAGCAGTTGGTCCCGGTCGACCAGGCTCAGTAATTTCCTCACCCAGACCCAACCAGAACTCGGCATCCAAATCTCTCGGCTGGAATAACCCAACGATGTTCGCTACTAAATACGGTGGATCCACAGGACTCGCCGTGAGCCATATCTCGCTACCAACTCCAATTCCTAGAAGCTCAGCGCGCTCTACTGGAACAACGACTTCGGCGACTAAATGGGTCTCAGCCTGAATCACCTTCGACTGTGGAGCTCTTCCTTCGACGATATCTACTTCATCAAGAAAGCCGTCGAAACGATGAAGAATTGCGATATCGGCGTTCGGACCGCCAAAAATAGACTCACCATCTGTGCCCCATAAATGTGGACGAGTGTGCGACTCTTGCCCAATTTCCACAATCAGATCGCCAAGTTCACCCAGCGCCAAGTCCACTCGTTCAGTCGCCGCTGAAACAGAAATATCAGTAAGAGGAAGCTCTTCGACCACAATCTGCATATTTCGGTGCGATGCCGAAAGCGTAACGAGAGTCGAACGCAACCCAAGCGATTCGATTGAACTCAGATACATCGGCGCACCCGCCAAGATAGCCGTCATCACCAGCACACCCAAAACAAGGGCAAACATCTGGTAAAAATCCGAGCGTAATCGCCGGCGGAAAATCAGCAATCTAGGATCACACCATTCGACTGTGTTTGGCGATCACCAAACGACTTGCATAAACATAGCCAGTGAACCACCGGCATCTCGACCATGGCACCAATATTCTGGCACCAAAATAACGCTAGCGAATTCTATGCGATTTCAATGACCACTGAAGCCACAAATGACGCCGCCAGTTCGCCAATAGTCGATCCCTTGTGCGCAACTGGACTAAGACTCACCCTGAAATTCTCGTCAACATCCAACGACGCACTCCAAATAGACCCGGGGATAGTGCTGATCCTCAATCGAAAACGTCGATATGGCTCGATCAATAGATATCACCGCAGAATGCCAATGATTGATCGTGCCATACAACAACGATACCGGCGATTACACCGTCACTTCCCGCTACTTGGTCAGCAGCAATTACCCGAAGAACTACTAGCACGAACCCGCAACTATTTCGAAATTTCGCTTACACGGAAACTTTCTCATTTCTAAGTTCAAACAGTGGAGCCTGCTCGCACTCTTGTGAGGGGGACTGTCCCCATCTGCCACTTGCGGACAACACCACCGTGAAATCAACTCCAATAAAGCACGATAAGCAGCAGTGCAATTCGATAAATCATCGAAACAGCATCAACCAAGACTATGAGCAAGTATCGGCTAACAACGTTATTCGTTGTAATCAGTGTCCTAACACTGAGTTCGGCCGCGTTCGCCCTGAACCACCTCGCAGTTCGAACCGCCGAAAAGAATCTGATCGAACTCTCCACAGAGCAATCGATGCGCGACGCCTCGATAATAGCCGGACTCGTAAATCAACTCCTCGAAGATCACGGCACCGACTCGTCGACCGAACCGGCAGCCCTCACCAGCACTGTTTCGATTGAATCCCAAAAACTCCTCGACTCACTCCGAGTAATAGATATCTCTCTCTACGACTCCACAGGAGCTACCGTTTGGAGCACATCAGCCGATCTGATAATCGAACGAAATGTTCCTGAGCATGCCCTCGCTTCCACCACCCACGGCTCAATTTCTTCAGTGCTTAATCAGGTCAACATCCTTGAATCATCCGATCCAGCAAGTACCGAATCGAGTCTGGTCGATGTAGTCGAAACATATCTCCCGCTGATGGCACCGACTGGTGACGACGTCGTGGGCGTGATCGGCATAACCCGCGACGTAACCTCGACTCTCACTGCTCAAATCGCCGAAACACGATCTTCGGTCTCGCTATACACAATGCTCAGCCTTGTGGTCGTATTCCTCATCCTCTTCGTGTTCATTTTCCTAGCCGACATCAAAATTTTCCGAGCCAATGCGCAAAAACTCAGATCGGAAAGAGAACTGCACGACCGTCTACTTGTCGACTCACTCGAACTCAAACGAATAAGCGAAATGAAAGACCGATTCTTAGCATCTGTCACCCACGAACTTATGACACCCCTCACATCGATTACGGCGTTCACCGGAATTTTGCTGAGGAATCGAGATGACAATCTCACGAAAAGAAATCTCGATCAGCTAGAGGTAATGAAACGCAACTCAACACAACTCAAAGAACTCATCGGCAACCTACTCGAACTGTCAGAGATGAGCGAACAAGGGTACGAACTCACATACAGACGATTCAATCTGCGCCAGACCCTCGACGAAGTTACTCAAGCGTTCGAACCCGCAATCACGCAAAAAAACCTGAACATCGAACACTCTTACGATGATGCCGACGCCATCGTCGAAGCTGACGACACCCGAACTCGCCAAGTCGTCTCCAACATACTGTCGAACGCAATCAGATATTCACCCGATGGAACCAACATCGTCGTCTCTGCATGGATCACCGATCTGATGTTTACCGTCACGATCTCCGACGACGGGACAGGCATTAGCAAAAACGACCAAAATCAACTGTTCACAATGTTCTTCAGAGCCGACAACGAACCGACCAGATCGGTTGCTGGAACCGGTATCGGTCTAATTACCGCTAAGCAAATTGTTGAACTACACGGCGGAGAACTCACTCTCGAGAGCGAAGAAGGGGCAGGAACGGTCGTTCACGTATCTATGCCACGATTCCGAACCCGTCATTCGGCTGAAAGCTCAGGTATGCATGCGGCCTGATCTTCAAAATGAACAAGAAACTCGTCGTTACCGACGTGAGCGATCAAGTGCCAACACAAACTCACTCCGAATCGCAATCATCCTTACGGTTTCCATCGGTATCGTCGCGGCCGCATTCGTTCTAACAAATGTTTACGAATTCAACTCCGTACTCGACCCCACAACAACCCCACGGGCGAACGAAGAGAGCTCGAAACGTCCGTCCGGAAATTCGAACAACGATATCGCCGATCTAATCTCTTCAGACGGCTCAGATATCTCGTCAACAACAAACAGCCCCTCGGATTCAACAAACGGATCGTCCGTTTCACCCGAAGGTTCAACTTCGACAAATACGTCGAATGACCCGCTCGCAAACGCCGATGCTCCACAAGAAACCAACACAGTAATAGCCGGTTGTACGATCCAAGGTCGAGTGACCGACGACTGGGGTGGCTCGATGGCAAGTGTCCACGTATTCGCCACAACCGTAGACGGAACCGTTATCAGCACAACAACCGACAACCGGGGACGATACACCCTTCCCCAATCAACCCCGGACGCTGTCAGCATGAGCGTTTCACTCGCACATTTAACCGACAACGTAGAGTCGTTCGCAGTCAAAGTTGGCAACGACGTTATAACGCTCACAACTCCGATCGACCCCGAGTCATCTAGTTGCGAAGTGAACTTCGACTCATGGAACGTCCAGGACGAAATGTTCGCTTTCCCGATCGACACTACGCTATGGCCCGACGCAGCAACGATCTACCAATACACGCTCAATGCAGAAACCCTAGCGGTCAGCCTCGGTGCCGATCTACTCGACGCTGCACCTCTCGAAATACAGGCGTGGTGTGAAGACCCAGCCTTCGGATGTGACGCTTCTCAGAATGGTGCCTACTTCATTGCAGCCGGCGAACTCGACGAAAACTCCCCGCCTACTATCGCAATGCTCCCATCAAGAAGCTTCGATAATTCGCCCGGTATCCCCGACAACCGTGAATATCACGAGTACGGTCACTACTTCCTATCTCTCAAAACCGGCGATAACTTCGAACTACCCGCTGGCGATAAAAATCACGGCGGCTACTACAACAACTCAAGCACCCGCGATTCGTATGTCGAGGGATTCGCCGAGTTTTATTCGATGATGGTCTCTCGCCATATCGATAACGATGAGAACGCCGAAATTTACGCGATTGGTGCCGATTACGACCTCGAAGCCGACCGGCTACCGTGGGAAGCTGCTGGCTGGTGGGAAGAATTCACAGTGGCGGGGTTATTACTCGATTTAGTAGACGGAGACGCCGACTATGCTGTGAACAACTCAACCGTCACAGGTGTCAATATTCTTGATGTGACCACCGATATCGAGCCATCAGGAACGATCATCTCGGGAAGCGTTGTAAACACCAGCCCACTGGTCGTACGAAATGCCGATGTCACAGTCCGCTATCTCAACGAAGCCGGCGAGGTGGTCGGAACTCAAGTCACCCGTGTCATACCTCAAATAATCGCACCAACACGAGAAGGAACATTCTTCGCAGCCCCCCCGATCGGGCTCGATATCACTACAGCTACAGCCACCCTCGGCGGTCTTCCAAAATCCGACGATGACAACATTGAAATCGACCTATCGCAACTAATCGATATGATCACCGACTACGAACGCGCCGATGGTTCTATCGGAGTGTCCAATGTCGCAGAACTCTACGATTCACTGAGAACGACGAATCTAACTCAAACTGCTAGTGACGCGAATCTATCAGACATCTCAACAACGGAAATCGACGAAATTTTCGTCAGTCACGGCTTCTTTGAAGACCTCGACGGAAATAAGATGTACGACCCTGAAATCGATGGTGAAATCGGTGCCAGTTCGCATCCCGTCGTCGACCTCGGAAGCGAAACCTTCCCAGCGTTCCTAACCCGACATGACCCTGACCCATACGAGGGTTCATTCGTAAAAATAAACACTGGCGATGCCGACGTAAACGCAATTATTCAAATATCAATGCCAGCCGATGGCGGATCAGGCAGTTACGCCTACCTCGCACCGAAAAACGGATCCGACAAGGTTGAATTGGCAGTTCCCGCAGCCAATCAACAAGCCGAAGTAACGATCATCACCGCTGGTAAAGGCTATCGACCCGTAGTCGCATTCCGGATCGATGCCGACAACTTTCACGAAAAGATCGAAAACGGAACAATCTCCGATCTTCAAGTCGTTCCAGTCGAACTCGCCCCCGGAACCAGCCTCAAGCAACCCAACGCCAACAGCACCGCAATTCAACTTGGCGTGATGATTGGTGGCGTGTTTGCTGTACTTCTGGTCGTCGCATCCCTAATCGCAATCCGTCGACAATGGGGCAAAGCGTAAATCCTACCCAGTAGGTCGACCAACCTATTGATCACCGTTCAAGCCTGAACATAGCGAATAAAATAACCGGCATGACTTTCACCATCCTTGGCCGAGATCCCAAAACTGGCGAACTGGGAATCGCTATAGCGACCTATTCACTCGCCGTCGGCGCAACATGCCCGAAAATCCTTCCCGGAATAGCCGTCGCCACAACACAAGCATCCACGAACCCGGCGATAGCCGAAGAAATCATGGAACTTATCGAAGACGGTACTGATCCCGTTCAAGCCTTCATGGAGGCACTCGCCAACGACGAACACACCGAGTTCCGCCAAGTCGCCCTCATGCTCCCAAAAGGCGATCCACTTGTTCACTCTGGAGCCAACATTAAACCCGTAAGCGGACATCTCAACGGCAATGACTGCACCGCCGTTGGAAACTTCTTAGCAAACGACAATGTCCTCTCAGCAATGGTTAACGGCTTTGAAAACGCCAACGCTACCAACGACGCTGACCCTAACCTTGCCAATCGACTTCTCGCAGCACTCGATTCAGGCAAGAAATCCGGCGGGCAAGCAGGAGCCAGAGGCTCTCACCTCAACGAACGATCTGCCTGCTTGGTCGTCGGAGCACCCGGCGAAAAATTCCCAATCGATATTCGTATCGACGCATCTGAAGACGCAATTACCGAGCTACGTTCTTCGTACGAAAAATACCGTCCGATGCACGAGTTCTATCTACAACGAGCCGACAACCCCACCAGCCTTCCCTCGCAAGACGACTGGGTAAAGTCGCTCGATTCGTAGCTGAAATCACCGACCGATGCACTGTCATCCTGAATTCACTCCTGCCCTGAGCAACGCCGAACGGGTTCAGTATCTATCGCTCACCTCCCCAAATCACCTATCCAGCCCCCAACTAAACGCCTGTACCCTTACCTTCACAGCCCCAAGCCACCAAACGGAGAACATCTTGGTCCTCGACTCAATCAAAGCCCGCCGAACCGTACGTGATTTCACTGAAGATCTCGTCTCCAACTCTGCCCTCGAACTAATGATCGAAGCCGCAACATGGGCTCCCAATCACCGCACTACCGAGCCATGGCGATTCATCGTCCTTGAAAAAGACGGTGACATGCGTAAAAAAATCGGACAAATCGTTCACGACTGGACATACGAAAACGCCAAAAACCCGAACCCCGTGCGCCGCGAAACAAGTGCGAAAAAAGCCCAGCAAGAAATTCTCGACGCACCCGCCTTCATGTACGTCTACTCCGTCGAAGGCCGTGACGATGAAATGACCCGAGAGAACTTCTCAGCAACCTCCTGTGCAGTTCAAAACCTTATGCTCGCCGCCGAATCTCTCGGAATCGGAGTTGGCTGGAGCACCGGAAAGCCCTGCCTCGCACCAATCGACACCGCCATCGGAGCCGAACCCGACTGGGACATCGTCGGCGCCCTATACATCGGCTACCCAGCAGACTCCGAAGAAAACAAATCCGAACGCAAACGAACCCCAGCCAACGAACTCACCACCTGGAGTTAAAACAGCGCTTGTCGAAGAGCGACAAATCCCGACGGAAGCACCAAACATGGCAAACAAGAGAATGCAAAACGTCGACCACCTACGATTTGTTGCCTACAGCGACGCCACAAACCTCAACGCTCGCATCGCGTTCTGGCAGCTTTACGGTGAATCACGAGACGCCGCGTTCAGCAGTTTCTTCGATCGCCTCGAATCCGACGGCGACACGCCCGAAACCGCCGATATCCTCGATATCGGATGCGGACCAGCCCACTACTGGGAATGGGGTCTCGATCACATTCGAATTCCTGCCACTTGGACAGCAACTCTCACTGATATTTCGCAGGGAATGCTCGATGAAGCCAAAAACAATCTATCTAAGTTCACCAGAGTTTTCACATTCGACATCGCCGACGTGTGCGACCTCAAATACGAAGATGAATCGTTCGATATCGTCACGGCAAATTACATGCTCTATCACGCTTCAAGTCAGGACAAAGCACTCTCAGAAATTTCACGAGTGCTAAAGCCGGGTGGACGACTCTACGCAAAGACCAACTCTGGCCACCACATAGTCGAATTTCTCGATCTTCAACGAAAATTCATCGCCGGTGAATCTCAAGCACAAAACATCGGCGTAGCCCATGAAGCGTTCACGCTGGAGAACGGCGAAGCGATGATCAAACCGCACTTTTCCTCAGTCGAAACGATCCGTGACGATTCGATCTGCAAAGCCACCGATGCACAAATCGTGATCGACTACGCAAACTCAATGGACGCACAACTGGATCAACAAGGTCTTGAAGCGGAAGTCCGAGAGCAAATCACCCAGAACGGCCACTTCAAAGTCACACGCTCATCAGGAATGTTCGTCGCCCAAAAGTAACTCGTAAAGAATGCCCCCCACCAAAGGACTCAGTTCTCTCGCAAAGCGACCAACCTCTTCCGCATTTTCGCACCCCTCCCCCGACCGTCATACCCACGCCCGCACACGTCATCCTGCCCGTACACGCCAACCCCATTCAACATACCGTCGTCCTGAACTCGATTCAGGATATCGAAGCAGTACGAAGTATCTGCACTCCTATCCCTCCACTCCCCATCATCCCCAAACAATCAGTGACAAAATTACAACTCCCAACCAGACAACTCACTTCCTGAGAACCTAAAACGCATGCCTTTCAACGTGGCACTTGTAGCCCCTGAAATCCCGCAAAACACTGGCAACATAATCCGACTATGCGCCAATACGGGAGCAAATCTACACCTCGTCGAACCTTTAGGATTTGAACTGACCGAACACGCCCTCCGCAGAGCCGCCCTCGACTACAAACACCTAGCAATCGTTACGGTCCACAAGTCGTACGAAGCACTACTCGATTCGGTCGACCCAACCAGAATATTCGCCACCACATCAACCGCCACAACCCCGTACAACTCGATCGAATTTCAAGACGGAGACACAGTTGTTTTCGGGTCTGAAAGCCGTGGATTGTCAGAATCTGTCAAAGAAAAATTCGAATCCGATAAACGACTAAAGATTCCGATGATGCCCGCTAATCGCAGTATCAACCTGTCGAACGCAGTCGCCATAGTGCTTTACGAAATGTGGCAGCAACGCGATTTCTCAGGCGCAACCGCACCAACCGCCGAATCCTCCGAGTACTTTTCCTAAAACAGACGGCACATTCCAAGCGCCGTACACCGCCACTGTCATCCTGAATTCATTTTCAGGATCTATCGCTCGCAGCAAACTCCCCAAATCTCACACCCACCAAACAAAAAAGACCCCTCGTCTCAACAACGAGAGGTCTCTCTAAAATCACTTCTGACAAGCCCGGAACCAATAGTCCTCCCTCCCAGAGTGGGAGGGAGTTAGAGGGTGGGAGACTGCAGCTACGCGACCAAGGCATCCGATGCCGCCCGGAGCGAAACGCCATTGCGACGCGGAGCTGAGTCATTCGATGACGAGCGCGACTAACGAGAATTGCGACGCGTGACTGAGTCGTCCGACGACGCCCATAACGGTCCTCCCCCGGATCGGGGGAGCTAGAGGGGGAAACTGCGACGCGCGACCAAGGCATCCGATGCCGCCCGGAGCGAAACGCAACAGCGACGCGTGACTGAGTCGTCCGACGACGATGGAACCTAACGCTCTAACGCACTAACGCTCTAACGCACCAACGCCCTACGCTCCGCCACCGTTCAAATCCATCACAACCTTGATAACGCCATCCGACTGATCGGAATACATGTCGTAGGCCTTCTGCACATCTTCAAAGCCGACATTGTGGCTCTTCAGCAAACCAGGATCAGCCCAACCACGCTCCTTGAGCGCAATCATCTCTCGAATATCCTTAGTCGGCTGCGAAGTGGCAGCAACCTGCGTAGGAATAATCGTCGCAGCCTTGAACATGAACTCCTGGTGAGGGAACTCCGCAATCTTGCCCTTAGAACCCGTCAAACTGAAACTCACGAACGTTCCCCAGCGCTTCACAATCTTCAAGCACTGACCAAAGCCTTCAGGATCACCAGTAGCATCGACCACAATGTCGATACCCTCGCCACCTGTCAGGTCATCAATCGCTTCATACATATTGTCTTTCGAAGGATCAACTGTATTCGTCGCACCAATCTCCAACGCCTTCTCACGACGAGCTTCAACAGGATCGATACCGATAACCTGCTGCGCCCCCATCTTCTCAGTAAGCATTGAGAACGATAAACCGATTCCACCCTGCCCCAGAACCGCAATGCGCTTACCAGCAACGTTACCCATCTGCTTCACAGAATAGAGAACCGTTCCAGTGTGCTGACACATCACCCACTCGTCGATCCCACCCCAATCAGGAACTGGAAGCACACGATCGGGAGTCTGTACAAGGTATTCAGAAAGACCACCCATACCCCGTGTCGGTAGAACGATAGCTCGCTGACCCTCTACCAAGGCATCAGTCTTCGACTCGACGATCGTTCCTGCAATCTCGTGACAAGGCACTCCCGGAGCGAGTGGATAGTCCTCTTCAGGAGTTGCACCGTGATAGATCCCGTGTATATCGCTACCACAAACCGAAGTGGCTTCAACGCGGATCTTTGCTTGACCGTCTACTGGAATCGGTTCATCCAGTTCAACGAAATCGAACGTTTGTGGAGCAACGAGTCGTGCGGCTTTCAATTTAAAACAACATCTTTCGAAAAATGATCATCTGACACAGAGTTTCTTACGAACTGCAGCGAACTTTACACCCGCCCAACTCCGCAAACAATCGCCAATTTACGCATCGTGATTCACTCGTAAATACTGAACAGTATCGATCCGGGATTCTCGGCAAGTTAAACGCCTAATACTAACCATCTCGCATCCGTTATCTGAACGATATTCAGACGCTGCACCAAGTCATAAACATGAGATTACGGCTTGGGCTTAGAACCTCTATTCAGCAACCCGACCCACGGTGACCGGCTCTGCAAATCCTCGAATAGTGACCGAGCCAATCGATTCAAGCTGAAGCGATTTATCCTGCAATTCGTTTTGGCAATCCTCTGAAACCAGAATCTCGCCCGATTCTGCAAGATCGCACAACCTTGAAGCAAGGTTCACCACCGACCCAAACAAATCGCCATGCTCTTCAAGCGGCTCCCCAGAAGTTAATCCAATACGGATACTCAAGCGCTCATCCGTCTCGTCAACAGCAATAGCAGGAATTCCCGAGCGAATCTGAATCGCAGCCTTCACCGCCTGATCCGCAACATCAAACGACGCCATCACACCATCACCAGTGTGCTTCACTTCTCTCCCGCCAAATCGAGTCAGCGCATCACGCACAACCGTGTTGTGCTCACGCAAAAGCTTGAACGCACGATCATCGCCCAATCGACTCATCATCGACGTGTACCCAACCAAGTCCGTAAACATGATCGTCTTCATCGCACGGTCTACCGGCGCAATCCGAGCAGTATCTTTCGAAGGAATATCGGCAATCCGACCCATAAACGAAAGAACTTCAGTCTGATCGACCTCCATCACCTCGTTAGGAATTTGGCCATGCGATTCCGAATGAATCGTCGTAATCGTTTCTGCGTTTGGAGCCGAAACCAAACAAAACGTCGTCTGCCGTCCCTCGTCATACCAGTACGTCAAAAAGTTGGCATCGTGCTTGTCCTGCAACTTCAAGTCCAGCTCGTGCGCTTCGACAATGTCCTGCTCACTCACACCCTTGGTGTAGTGACGATCTAAAAAAAGTGGCAATTCATTCCTCATTTAGCCGACCAGCGCGCCAATAAAAAATGCATGCCAGTCGAACACGAATACTACAAGGAACCACAGCCCGATCAACTCAATGGCTTACGCAATTCCGGGTACTTGAACCAAATCGTCACCAGAATTCAATCAAACTCAACGCCTTTAACTGAAAATTCACTGATACATTTTTCTCGAATAAATACACACAGCCCGGAGCCCTAACTACGATGCGAATCCTGATCGGCGGATGTCAGCAAGAGATATCCACATTCAACCCAGTCCCATGCGAATACGAATTCTTCGACTACCTACGTGGCGATGAGATCAGGGCAACCCACGATGGCAACGACTCTCAAATCGGTGGCGCACTAGCCGAACTTAAATCGGCGTTCGGCGACGATCTCGAAGTCGTTTACACCTACGACGCCGAAGGAACAGCTGCCGGACCACTCCGCCACAGCGCTTTCCTCAAAATCGCCGAAGAATTTCTCGACGCACTGAAGCCCCACGCCGGAAAAATCGACGGCGTCTACTTCTCGATGCACGGCGCAATGGGAACGACCGAACTGCTCGACCCCGAGGGCTACCTCCTAGAAGAAGCCCGGAAAATTCTCGGAGACGATGTCCCAATCGTCATCACGATGGACCTCCACGGCATCCTCACCGCCAAGATGCTCGAAAACATTAACGGACTCGCATCGTTCCACACCTACCCGCACGTCGATTTCCACAACACCGGCAAGCGCGCCGCCCGAATGCTCGTACGTATTCTGAAAGAAGGCGTCAAGCCAGTCGCAGCCCGTGTTCGAATCCCTGCCATCGTTCGAGGTAACGAACTAATCACAGCCAAAGGCGCTTTCGGAGCACAAATCCGCTACGCCAAAAAACTGCACGAAAACCCAGAAGTCCTTTCCGCAGGATTCTTCATCTGCAATCCGTTCACCGATGTTCCCGAACTAAGCAGTCAGGCATACGTTTTCACCGACGGCAATCAAGCCCTCGCCGAAGAACATGCCCTTCAGATGGCAAACGATTTCTGGCCGAATCGAGCCATCATGCAGGGACAATTCATTTCCCTTGAAGAATCGGTAGCTAAGGGAGCATCGATGGCTGGGCCTATCGCCTTCACCGACGCCGCCGATGCTCCAAGCTCAGGCTCGTCGGGCGACAGCAACGCAATCATTTCCGAAATGGTCAAAGCCAACTACCCGCACACGATTCTTGCTCCTATCGCCGATCCCACAGCCGCCGCCAAAGCACACGAACTTGGCGTAGGCGCAACGTTCACAATGGGCGTCGGTGGTGCTCACGACCCACAGTTCACTCCACTCAAACTCGACTGGACTGTTGAGTCGCTTACCGACGGCACGTTCAAGTGCGAAACATGGAAGTACGAACCAACTATCGGGCCAACCGCCGTCCTAAAATCTGGCAATCTCACGCTGGTCGTAACAACCGAAACGGTCATGCTTGTCGACCGCGGCCTGTTCTTCAAAGTTGGACTCGATCCAAAAGACTTCCACTCGACAATCGTGAAGTCGCCGCACTGCGAACCAGCGTTCTTCGATGATTGGGTAGAAGCCAACTTCAACGTCGATGCCCCCGGTGCAACATCAGCAAACCTACAAACCCTCGGACACACCGTCTGCGCTCGCCCCATCTATCCACTAGAGCAAGACACCGAGTTCACCCCAAAAACTGAAGTGTTCAGCCGGAACTAATTTGGCTCATCCAAAGCCCAAATAAACAGCAGCAACCAAAATCAGAACATGCCCAGATCAATCGACCCAAAAAGTCTGAGAAAATCCACCAACAACGTTCTGCGTGAACGATTGCGTGAAGGCAAACCGACCATCGGTACCCACCTGATGTCGGTCTGGCCCGCTATGGTCGAAATCATCGGATACACCGGCGTAATGGACTACATCGAGTTTTCGGGCGAAGACGCACCATACGACCTAGCCTCACTCGAAAACTTTGGCAGAGCTATCGACCTGTTCGACCATATGACTTCTATGATGAAAATCGAGCAAGTTCCGAAAGAATGGCTGGCAAGCAGAGTCAACGGATCCGGCATACAGAATCTTCTATTCTCCGATACACGCACCGCCGATGATGCCCGAGAAGCGGTCGCCGCAGCACGCCACGAAACTCCCGGCGCAAATGGAGTCGCAGGTGCAGGCTGGAAACGTGATGTTGGCTACGGAATCGGCGCCACGCTCGAAGAAGGGGTTAACCAGCGCCAAGAAGGCGTTGTGGCTCTCATGATCGAGAAAGCCGAGGCAATCGAAAACCTAGAAGCTATTCTCGCTGTCGACGGCGTCGACATGATCCAGTTTGGGCCATCCGACTACTCTGTTACAAAAGGGCTATACGCCGATCCTGAACAACCTGAAATTCAGAAAGTCCAAAAACACGTCAACGAAACCGCCATCAAAATGGGCGTGAGACCTAGGGTGGAAATTTTTCACTTCGAACAAGCTAAGCCCTACATGGATGTCGGTGTAATCGATTTTTGTATCGGATGGGACACACGCATCGTTTACGACTATTGCAAAGAGCAGGGCGAAGAACTAGCAAAACTGCTCGGAATGTAGACCCGGCCCGATAATTCAAGCCACACAACGGAAAGGTGCGCTAGAAGAACTAAGGCACCAAAACCAACTGCACGTGCTCTTCCGGCTTCATCAGCCGTTCCATCGACACCTGCATCTCGTCCCAGCCGATAAAGCTTTCGTCAGTAACCATCGACTTCTCCGATAATTGACCTCGTTCCATCAAATTCAAAACAGTACGCCAGTCGATCGGCAACGACCCGTACGAGGCCTTCATCTCAACCTCGCGTCCGATCCAATCGACAGTCCGAAGCTCAACATCTTCCCAAGCCATTGAAACAACCAAAAGCTGGCCCTCCCGACGAATCATCTCCATGCCCTGCTGGAATGTAGGACGAGCCGCAGCCGCATCGAACGCAACCGG
This sequence comes from Chloroflexota bacterium, assembly GCA_018649665.1. Lineage (GTDB taxonomy): Bacteria > Chloroflexota > Dehalococcoidia > Lucifugimonadales > Lucifugimonadaceae > Lucifugimonas. The sequence goes on from JABIHL010000157.1 coordinate 19,771, forward strand.
CACACCCGGACCTCCCGATAACTCAAGCACCCGCTCAACAACATCTTCTTCCATCGGGTTCAATACGAGATCAGCCCCAAGCACCCGCGCCGACTCTGCCCTTGCAGATGCAGGCTCCGAAACATAGACAGCAGCCGCACCCGCCGCCTTCAAAACCTGCATCACCAACAGTCCAATCGGACCCGCCCCCAAAACGACTGCCTGATCGCCAATTTTGAATGCCGAAGTACGAACCGCGTGCACTGCAATCGACGCCGGTTCAGCAAGCACCGCAAGCTCGTCGCTCACACCGTCTGGAATGAGCAGCGGTCGCCACTCGTCCATCGCCACATACTCGGCGAACCCGCCAATACGAGTCGCCTCAAGACCAACCGTCCGAGCGCTATACCGCTCTCCTGAAGTCAACGTAGAAACCGTTCCCGTTGGCGGTTTACCACCACCACTAATCACCCGATCGCCCTCACTCAGCAACGTGACATCGCGACCCGTCAGTACCACCTCACCGATGTACTCATGCCCCAGCACCGACCCGTCGTTCGCCATTCCGTACTGAAAACGATGAACGTCCGATCCGCACAACGCCGAATACTTAATCTTCACCAGCACCTGATTCGGACCCGGCTCAGGAGTCGGAATATCCTCAACAACTATCTTCTGAGTCCCACGTATTACCGCAGCCTTCATCATCGATTCCTTACTTACAAACGTTTGTTTCGAATATCACTAGCAATCTAAACAATTTGCCTCCGGCTTTGGCACCGGCTTCGTCAAAGCAGCACATTCAAGCACTACCGTAATGAAAATCCCACGCAACTGTGCCACAATCCCGGCTGGCGGATTATCCCGCGGCAAC
>JABIHL010000158.1 GCA_018649665.1 Chloroflexota bacterium
CGCAAATCCGAGATAATAAGTGGTAACGCTATCGGGGGCAGGTCAATTTTACGTCGAACTCAGAACGATGAAGATGACAAGCAATTAACGTGCGACAACCTACGTATGGACGAGGATCTTCACCAGGTGTTCGTTTCAGACACTGAAATTGAGCTGTCGCCTACAGAATTCAAATTGTTGCGATACATGCTGTTGAATCAAGGCCATGTGCTTTCGAAAGGTCAAATCCTCGACTACGTGTGGGAATATGACTTCGAAGGCAACGACGCTGTAGTTGAAACGTATGTCAGCTACCTTCGCAAGAAACTCGGACCTGAGGCTTCAGATTTGATCAAAACAATTCGTGGCACCGGATACGTGCTGCGAGCCACCAACGCGTAGCCATGAAGCTACAAACCCGACTTGTTGCGACGTTTAGTCTGCTTCTGTTAATAGTTGTAGCGGTGGTTGGGATTGCCGTTGTTGGTTCGACACGGAGCGTTTTAGTCGGTGCCATCGACGAAGATCTCGCGGTGATTCAAGCTGGCATACGTGACAAATTCCTGAACTCGACGGATCTATTGGAGCAAGTGACGCTCACGGTCGATCCCGATCGTCCAGCAGTCAAATCTCCGCAAGCGCTAGTAATCGTGGATGTGCAAGAGAGAACGGTTGAAGGTCAGGCGTCTGGATTTACCGACGATCCTGATCCATTGCCCAACATCGAGACATTCGCCAACCTTATCGCCAAAGGTGAAATATCGACTATCTCCTCAGAAGATAACTCTCTCAACTATCGAGCCTTTGCTTGGGCCACCGATACCGGTGAAATCGGCGTTTGGGCAGTACCGTTGGCTGAGGTCGATTCTGCCGTTAGCAATCTCGTTCGCACGTTCGCCATCACCGCGGTCATTGTTGCGGTATTCGGTGCATTGGCAACATGGTTTGCAGTTCGCCGTGAACTTAGGCCGGTCGATCAGATGGTCGACACCGCGACAGCCATTGCAGCAGGTGATCTCACTCAACGTGTCGATGTGATTCATTCATCAACGGAGTTGGGACGATTGGGCACGGCTCTGAACGAAATGTTGGTACAGATCGAAGATGCGATTATCGAAGAGCAAAACGCCAAAGCGCGTCTGACTGACTTCGTTGCTGATGCGTCGCACGAGCTACGCACGCCGATTGCAGCAGTTCTTGGCTACAGCGAGTTGTACCGACAGGGTGCGCTTGTAGAAAGCAAAGATATCGATAATGCCATGCGACGTATCGGTACGGAAACATCCCGTATGGAGCGACTCGTTGGCGACTTGCTCCTGTTGGCGAGGCTCGACCGACAACAGGCATTCAAACCGACTTCAGTTAATCTCACAGAGGTCGTTCGAGATGCCGTAACGAATAGCGAGGCGATTGACGCTGACTACCCGATCACGTTTGATGTTGTCGGTTCAATCAGGGTTATGGGCGATGAGCAGCGCCTCACTCAGGTCGTAGCAAATCTGTTAGCCAACGCTCGGGTGCACACTCCAAAAGGCACGTCCGTTGCCGTGTCATTGAGAGAGAAAGATCATCGAGTAATCCTCAACGTAATTGATGATGGGCCGGGGCTTCCTGAAGAAGAAGCGGGAAAACTTTTCGAACGCTTTTATCGAATCGACAGTTCTCGCTCGCGCGACACTGGGGGCGCTGGACTGGGCTTGGCGATTGTCGCTGCAATCGTTGCTGCGCACGATGGAACGATCGAAGCAAGCAACGAAGACGGGCATGGCGCTCGGGTAACGGTCAGCCTGCCAATTGCCGATCCTAGTTGAGGCGCGTGCTTGGTGGCACTGCGAACCCGCGATTACATGGGCAAATATAGCGACCGTACGATCGTCTTGATGTACGCAACTACCGAATTTGTCTTAATCTCTGTGCTATAGCCAAGTTTTCGGGAGTAGAATCCCGCCGGTATTTAGGTGTAAGTTTGGCACCAATTAGTAGTCGGACACTGAGAAGGTAGTTCAATAGATGCTCAAGCATTTTCTTGTGCCAGAAGAAGATCAGGTGTTGGTTTCAGAAGAGAAAGCTCGAGCTGGAACGCAGGCCGTGTTCGAAAAAATGGGACTTCCTGCCGATGAGGCTGAATCCTGTGCTGATGTACTGCTGACCAGCGATCTACGCGGTTGCGAGAGTCACGGGATATCAAACATGTTGCGAGCCTACATCGCAAGTTACGGCGACGGCACGTACAACGCTCGACCCAACGTCAAAACCGTTCGTGAGTCTTCGGTAACCGCAACATGGGATGGTGACGAAGGACTTGGGCTACATCTTGGCCCTCGTGCTATGAATCTTGCTATCGAGAAGGCTCGTGAGCACGGTATGGGCGCAGTCGCTGTGAAGAACACGAAGCACTTCGGAATGCTTGCCTACTACGTGATGCAGGCAATCGATCAGGACATGGTCGGGATGGCGATGGTGTCGGCTGGCGGGGGCGCTCAGGTGCCTACAAACGGAGCGGAACCGGCGTTTGGAACTCAGCCTATTGCGTGGGGTGCGCCTGCCGACAAGATGCCGCCGTTTGTGTTCGATGTTGCGACGACACAGGTTGCAGCCAATAAGCTGGCGTTGACTAGGCGAATTGGTTCGAAGATCGAACCCGGTTGGATCGCAAATCTCGATGGATCACCGATCATGGAAGCCGTTGATGTGCCCGAGTTTGGTTCGTTCAATATGCTCCCGTTCGGTGGTACGCGCGAAAACGGCGGACACAAGGGTTACGGATTCGCTGCTATCGCCGACATCATGTCGGGAATTCTCTCAGGGAACGGTCCTGGATTTATCGCCGAACGCAACTACTCATTCTTCGTCATGGCTTTCAATGTCGATGCGTTCACTGACGTCGATGAATTCAAAGCCGACATGGATCGATTATTGACCAAGTTGGCTAACACCAAGCCAGCACCGGGTCACGATCGTGTCTACTACGCTGGGTTGCCCGAGCACGAGGAAACAGCGGTGCGTAAGGAAAATGGCATCCCGTATCACAAAGAGGTCGTCGAGTGGTTCAACTCGATGAGTTCAGAGCTCGATCTCGGAATATCGATGCCTTAGGCGTCTAAGCCAATCTGTGAAAACAAAAAACGCCAACTCGGAATGAGTTGGCGTTTTTTTTATGATCTTGAAGGCGGTACTAGCTCAAAATATCTTCGAGCGCAATGAGAACTTTCGTATTCTCAGATTCAGTTCGAATGGCGACCCGTAAGAACTCTCCGTTGAGTCCGATCTTGTCGCCACAGCTTCGAGCGTAAATTCCGTGTCGTACAAGCAATAGGCCTGCGACAACTTCAGCCGAAATGCCCGCCGGCATTTGCATCAGTTGGAAATTGGCGCTGGTATCGAAACATTGCACGAAATCGAATGCAGACGTCTTTTGTGTGAACTTATCGATATAGGTTTTGTATGTTGCTAATTCTTGGCGATATTCAGCTAAGAACTCTGGACGATCGAACAGTCCAAAGAAGTATTCGGCAATCCCGCTGGTGTTCCACAAATACCCGTGATCCAAAAGCTCCGTCACACGTTCAGGATTCATGATTGCGTAGCCGGCGCGAATTCCTGCAATGCCGAAATCCTTCGACATGCTTTTTACGACCGTAACGTTGGCGTACTTCTCTGTGATGCCGGTCAAAGTAGGCAATTGGTCACTAAGGGTCGGTCGATCAGCGAAGTGAATAAAACTCTCATCAACGATGATGGTTTTGAGCCCCTGTAGCTTTGAAAGAATGAAATCTAAATCGCTGTCTGGGATCACATAACCATCGGGGTTGTTTGGCGAAATCAATATTGCAGTATCGGCGTTACTTTGAAGAACGGAACGTACGTATTCGTCCGGATCGACCGCAAAGTTATTGGCAGGATCAAGCTCGTATTTAGTTACCTGTGTGCCAGGCCCAGCGAACTCGTAGTAAGGCGAGAATGTTGGAATTGAGATGTGGATGTGCGATGCGTAGTTGTGGAGTACCGCTTGAATCGCTTCGGTTGCGCCGTTGGTGATGAACAAGCGGTTGGAGTCGATTCCGAGCGAACCAGAAAGACGTTCCGCAATAGCTCTGTTCTGAGACGGGTATGCCTCGAGCATTCTTTTGAAGTGGTTAGGGTCAGCGAGAAGGTCGGCGTTGAAATGAGACCAAAAAAGGTCGGTCGCCAACGGGTTCGACAGGTAACAGGCGTCGATATCAACTTTGATCTCTGGAATCACCAGTTGAATTGTGCCGAGGCTGGGTGAGTGAGAGCCTGATTTGGCGCTGAGTTGCTCGATCTTGCTTAATATTTCGCGTTCGTTTGGTGATATATGAATAGGGCTTAGGTCTACTAGCATCGAGTTCCATTTCTCAAGTTTTAAGTGCGAATTCGAACAGCATATTCGCTCGCATAACGTAACGAATTACTGCCGGCGTGGATTTTCAACGCAGCACCCAGAAGACGTTCTTCAGAACGCATGATGTCGTTTACAGCTGTCGAACTAACCCTGACGTGAGCCAAGTACTCACTCGGCGACGCGAATCAGATCTCGATCTCTGTATGATTGAGCAACCCGTCTTCAACAGTTGACCCAACCGCAGGCGTATTTGATCCACCTACCAGGAGCTGACCTCAGTCATGAATTCAACAGTATTCGAACCGATGAATATGGTGACTGCTGAGACGCTCCTAAAAGAAGCGAAGCAGATTCTCGACCAGCTCAGACTAGCCTTCTTCCTAAGACATGGTACATGTTTGGGTGCAGTACGAGATCAGGCGTTCATTCCATGGGACGACGATCTCGACATTGGTTCGATCATTGGTTTGCATGGATTGACTGAAGAAATCGTTGAGCAGGCGGCCGCCGAATTTCGAAAACATGGCTACTCTGCTGAGGTTATCGATAGCGAACTGCACATGAGCGTCGACCTGAAAAAATCGGGCGTTCAAATGGACTGGACGTGCTACCGAATAATTGGCGACAGCATTTATCAGTGGCCAGTATTGAAAATTCCGGTGAGCCTGCACGAAAACCTAAAAGAGATCGATTTCCTTGGCACAAAATTCATGGTGCCAAATCCGCCCGAAGAATACTTTCGTCTGAAGTATGGAGCTGATTGGATGACCCCGAAAGAAGCGGGCGAGTTCGAGCAGGAAGTACTGGATCTGATGGCGGACAATAGTGACTCGAACGATTCCGAGAACGTATTAAATCTCACGAACGAACGAGACCCGAAGGTTCATACCGGAAGCTTGAAAGTAATCGGGTTCGATGGAGAACCTGCTGTTGATACTGAGGTGACTATCGCCCCAACTTCGGTTCTGACCGGCCTAGATAAATCGACAACAAATAAAGATGGCTACGTGTTTTTCAGTCTGCCTGAAGAGGCGTGCTACGTTGTGGCCGTGCAACTTGGAGACAGCAAAGAGATTCTTTATCTTGAAGAGTTGGAACCCGGTGTTGAGTATCTATACGCGCCAGACCCAGAGAATCTGATTGGCAGAGCAAACGCATTGATCGCTCAATAGCGATTACTAGCGGCACGAAATCTTATTAACAAGGAGTGACTGAAATTACCCGCGTCTACGTCGATATGGTGGCCGATCTATTCCACTACGGTCATGTGAACTTTTTACGGCAAGCAAGTTCCCACGGCGATTTCTTACTAGTTGGCATCCATGCCGACGAAACTGTCGAAACATACAAGCGCACGCCAATTCTCACGATGCAAGAACGGATTGCATCGGTAGAGGGCTGTCGTTACGTCGATGAGGTGGTGCCGAATGCGCCGCTAGAGATCACACGAGAGTGGATCGAAAAGCACCAGATCGACTTGATAATGCACGGTGACGACGTCTCTCCAAAAACTCGAGACACGTGGTATTCCGTACCGATCGAAATGGGCATCTACCAGTCGGTTGGCTACACCGAGGGCATTTCGACTACCGAGCTTATCTCGCGGGTGAAATCTGCCGAAGTCGACTAAGGTTCAACGAGTTGGACTACAACTGCACGAGAAGTTTGTGGCAAATCGAAAAACAGACGTAGCTTCCGTTGGTGGTGCTGACATCGTGACGATTATCGAATAGCTGTTACCAGCGATCGAAGTGAACCACATCTTCCACGGGACGACGACTCACCGGTCCGAACTTGCCCATCGGATATCCGACCGGAATGATGGCGTACGGCTCAACTAATTCTGGCAGTCCCAGAATCTCTTTTGCAGCTGGTCGATTAGAAAGTCCCAACGTCGTTAACGCTGCCCCAAGACCCAACGAGCGAGCAGTCAGCAAAACGTTCTGAACCGCTGGCCAAACCGACCCACCCGAACCGGCACCTGCCTGCCAAGTATCGGCCGGGAGCATTTCGAAAGTGAGACACGGAATGAGGATCGCTGGAATATCAACGAAGTGATCCCGCTGCCACTTCACTGCCTTCACGATGCCCGCTCGCTCAGGTGCCGATGAATCAGGTGCGTCGATATATCCATCGACAGCGATTTTGTTTAATTCGGCTAACTTTTTCTTCTGTTCAACATCTCGAACTACGATCCAGCTAGTGTTTTGCTTATTGCTTCCTGTTGGACCTTGATTGGCAGCATCGATCAGTTCATGCAACAACTTTTCGGGAACAGGATCAGGCTTCAGCCGACGCATCGCCCGGGTGTGGTGGATGACGTATGAGAGATCGTTTTCGTTTGTCGGCATCGAATTACGAGTACTTGCCTGAATCTTGCGGAGGCGATCCGGGTAAGCCTTTTTCTTCCCTTTCGAGATGCGTTTCCCGCGCCCACGTTCGCTTAAGGTCGTCTTTTACATTGAAACTTAGTCGACCAAGACCCTCGACTTCGAGTTCGATGAAGTCACCGTCTTGGAACGGATTGAGTCCCCGGTGATTAGTGCCTGTAGCGAGTATGTCTCCCGGCTCTAGCGTATGAATAGCGGTGATGAACTCGATGCACCTAGCGATTTTATGACCCATGTCATCGGTGTTGAAATTCTGCTTTATTTCGCCGTTGTTCCAGAGCTGGACCTGAAGATTCTGCGGGTCGTCAATCTCGTCGGCTGTGACGATATATGGGCCAATCGGTGCGAACGTATCGCGAGACTTCATGGCGTGAAAAACGTTGGCGCCTGGAAGTCCACGTGCCGAGCCGTCGATGAAGTTCGTGTAACCAAATATGTAGTCGAACGCATCGGCTGCTTTGACGTTAGTCGCCTGTTTTCCGATCACCAATGCCATCTCGGCTTCGCCCTCGAACACTGTTGCCGGAGCGTCGGGGAGAACCATCGTGTCACCGGGACCAATGATCGCGTATGCCGACTTTTGGAAGGCGTTGATTTCTGCGGGTTCGTCGCGAGTACCATCTTCCATGTAGTTGACTGCCATGCAATCGATATTCGTGGGTTTTGGCAATGGCGGTCGAATTTTGACGGCCGAGACAGGTACTCCGTCGGCAGCCGCAACGGCGTCTTCAAGCTTTGATCGATAACTTCCGAAATCGGTGATGAGACCACTAATCAGCTGTTGAGGTGTGTTGTGCGCGATGTCACTAACGACACTCGACACATCGACTACATTGTCCGATTTAAGGACGCCAAGTTGAAAATCGTTGAAGAAAAGCAGTTTCATTTCGAACTCCGTGGTCGCTGTCGGTAACGATAGATCGATGCCGATGTAATTTCGTTTCAGGTGACGAGACGCAACCTATCAGAACTAATTCGAAAGGTCATCAAGTAATTTCGTGATGTCGACTGCCGGATCGGCAGTGCATATTGAAGAATTCTTATCGAAGAACTGACCTCAAACACCATTCGCTTCAGATATTACGGTTGCAGCTTCGTTCATCATCACCTGTAGACTCTGCCGGTATTTTGTAATCGATATCAGTTGGAGCTAGAAAATTGGCAAACAAACTTCGCGTGGGTGTTATTGGCAGTGGTGGGATGACCCAAAATCACTCGCGGGGCTATCTGAACAGCGGTCAGTACGAAATAGTCGCTTTGGCTGATCTCAGCCCGGAAGTTATGAACGAGTACGACGAAGTATTTGCTGAGAACGACGACTACAAGGCCGAGCACTTCACCGACTTCCGAGAAATGCTTCAGGTTGCCAAGCCCGACGTCGTTTCGATTGGTGTGTGGCACAGCGGTCACGCTCCCATGACGGTCGCTGCTGCGGCCGCCGGTGGAGTGAAGGCGATTCTCTGCGAGAAGCCCATGGCCGATAGCTTGGGCGCCGCAGCCGACATGCTGATGGTTTGCGAACGTAACAACGTGAAGCTGGTCATAGGACACCAACGTCGATTCCTGCCCGCCTATACATTGGCGAAGCAGATGATCGAAGACGGCGAGATCGGCGACGTGCGACTCATCACGAGTGTCGCTGGCGACGGGCTTCCCAATTACGCTTCTCACCAGACCGATATGTTCCGGTATCTACTGGGCGATGTTGAGTGCACGTGGGTGATGGGTAACGTTGAGCGAGAGACCGATCACTGGGAGCGTTCGACTCAGATCGAGGACAAAGCCCTGGCGGTGTTTGGCTTCGAGAACGATGCGCAAGCGATGATTGTTTCCGACCTGACGCCGGTTCGTTGGCAGGGTGCTCGTATTTACGGGTCTGAAGGGATGATCGAAATGTCCACTGACGATCTGCATCTGATGAACGGCAAGTCGGCCGGCTGGACGCATCACAAGCCGGATGGCGAGTTCTTCAAGTACGGCGCAGACCGATTCGAGTGGGTCGAGGGCGGAGCAGGGCAGGCACGTGAGCTTGCTGATTGGGCTTCGGGTCGATCTGACTACCACCGCGGAAACGGCGAGAACGGCTACAAGGCACTAGAGATGGTGCACGCTGTGTACGAGTCGGCACGGCTGCACATGCAGGTGCATATGCCGATGAAGACGATGGCGAATCCGTTGGACTTGATGATCGAAGACGGCCATCTGCCAGTTCGCTATCCGGGTCGGCACGACATTCGGGCGAACCGACTCCGTGGCGAGAATCTAGCCGCCGACTCTGACAACAGTTAAGTGACTAACTAGGCCACTGGATTAGTTCAACTCGTACGTTGTCTGGCGCTGCAACCCAGCAGAATCGTGTGCCGTCGGGAAGTTCGTTTGGTCCATCGACCAGCGGAGCACCTACGGCTGCGAGTCGTTTAATCTCAGCATCAATATCTTCGACATCAAATCCGAAATGCTCAAGCCCGAGATTCGGACCCGAATCGCTTTCAACAAGTGTCTGCCCATCGAGCGGACCCGAGATGTTCACGGGCACGTCGTTCGCTGATCGTAACTTGATAAATCGATCACCAGTTTCGCGAGTTGAATCGTCGGCGATAGTGAATCCGAAGTTGGCGACCCACCAGTTGGCAGCTTTTTCAGGATCATTCGACTTCATGTGAATATGATTCAGGTTGTACATTTTATATCTCTAGAAGATGGATTGAATATTCTTAGCTGTTAGGGATTGAGCAGATACTACCGCCCATTCCTAAACTCGACAAACGCGGCTACGCTCCAGCCAAAGCTGCCTGCAACGTCGCCCGTGCGTAGCCAACCGTGTAGGCAAAGCCGGTGTAACCAGCCCCGAAGCCATCGTGTGTGAATTCTTTGTCGTGATCCATCACAGGTGGGTGCTCTGGATACACGATTCTTGGGTAGTTCTGGCGCACTAGTTCGTTCATCACAGCGAGCATATCGACTTCGCCCTCGTCCAAGAACACCTCGGTGTATTTCTCGCTCGGAATATCTGTGATTACATTGCGCCAATGGACGTGGTTTATTCGGTCGAGATCACCAAAGTAGCGAGCCAATTCTACCGGATCGCCGCCCATTTCACGAGTCACGCCACAATCGAACGTGATGCCATTTGCGGGACTGTCGACGATGCTTGCCAACTTCTTCCAACCATCGATGCTGCCCATGATCTGCTCAGACCCACGGCTGATCGGTGCTGGCGGATCGTTTGGGTGTAGTGCCATTCGTACACCTGCCTCTTCGGCTGCCGGAATAACTGCTTTGAGGAAGTAGGTGATGTTGTCCCACATTGCATCGGCGGTGTGAGCGCCTTCTTCGGGAAGCGGCGGCAAGTCTTTGATCGATTCGTAGTCGAAGGCGTGGTATTCGGAACCGCCTCGCCCTTCGACGTATGAGTAGCCTTCGATTATTCGGTGGGCATACCAGTTGTATTCAACCACTGGGATACCCAATCGACCGGCGCATTTAACGGACTCGATTACTTTCTCGATATCTTCGTCACGCCCGGGGCGGCCGTAGATGGCGTTCGGGAAACCGGTGATCATCTTGATGCCCAGTTTTATTCCGTGGGCGGCGAGTGCTTTCACATCGGCTCCGAGCGTTTCATCGGTCCACGGCAGTTGATTTTCTCGACCGAAATTCGAATTGGAACTGCCGGCACCACCGCTGGAATGGACGTTGGTGATGCCAAGCTGACGAACCCGTCGCAAAGTCGAATCATCGAAATTGCTGACTGAAATTCCTATTTTGGGGCCATTTGGTGTGTCGGTCATCGAACGTCTCCATCGGGCTGAATTATTGCGGGTTCAAATTTGGTAAGTGACTAGTCCCAAAGCTTGTGAATGGCTTCCAGGCAATCTTCGATCATCTGCTCGGCGGCACCCGCTTCGAACGGCGCGGTTGGCCCAACTTCGTAGCCGCCTTCTGGGTATGCGTACTCCATCGGAAGGTACCCGTAGTAGCCGTTTGCGTAGCCCGAGAATAGGGTCCAGTCGGCCGGTGATCGTTCTTTCACAGCGGTACCAATTTCGGCGAATGGCTCAACCGGAATGGCGACTAGAGCGGTGTTTCCGATTCGAATTACCTGAATTGGAATATCTCGCTTTTCGCCACCCGGACCGAAAGTCTGAGTGTGGCGAAGCAGCAATGTTTCTCGCTTAGCCGGGAACGCTGCCTGTTTGATTTCATCGACCGTGCCGCCGCTTTTCCTTACGTTTTCTAGATTGGCACTAATGGCATCGAATTTAGCCTGTACCTCGGATTCGGGTGGCATTTCTTTGATCGGCAGTGACGCGGACGATTCGATCAAACCAAGCGTGTCGTCCGACTCTCCTGCCTGCTTGAACGAGTACATCCCAAGGTCGGCTCCCGACGAAAGAATTTCTTCCAACTTTTCTTCGCGTGGAACTGGATCGATAGTCAGCCGAACTCGCGCTGCCTCGATGCCCAACTGCTTGCCGAGCTTTCGATATACCGACGTGTCGCCGGTGAACCCATCGATAGGTCCCTGATTACCAGCCGCTCCCTGAAGGAACAAGCATGTGCCGCCGACGATGCTCTCGATCGTTTCGCGAACTGGTCCCGGGTAGTCGGGAGTAATCAGCTTGTTCTCGGGTCCCATAATCGTTGGGTGACAGGCGTAGTTAACTAGAGTTGCTACTGGGTTGCCGTCGAGATCATCGAGAGCAGTAACCAATACTTCGTGATCGACAAATCCGCTTGCATTTCGACCTGTAAAGACTTTTCCGTCGTGTCTCACAGGGCGGCGGTTGATATTTATTTCGCAGTGACCCTTGCCGGAATCCGACCGTACAGGAACGATTTTCGATATCGCTTCTTCAACGACCTTGGCCGATGCTGGAGCCATCGAGTGGAACCAAGGTTCAACCATTTCGGAACCTTTGACGATCCATGAAAGACCTTCGATAGGACCGGAGTGCGTGTGGGTATACGAAACTCGTTGGTTTACGGCTGGGATTCCAGTTGCTTCCGTGACGGCTTTGCGAATTCGGATATCGTATTTTCCGACAAGTATGCAAGTGTCGATATCGAGAATGGCGATGCGCTCAGCAGGATTCGTGTTGCCGTCTGGCTCGATCACCAAAGCGGTGATAGTGAGGGGCATGTCGACCCCTTCGGCACCCTCATGCGATTGCGCTCCCCATCCGGCGTGGGCGATTCCGATTGGTGGTGTGATGTCGACTCTAGCTGTACCGGCTGCGAGCATTTATTTCTCCTGGAAAAATTAATTGTGGATAGATCATAATTCGAGTTAAATCGTCGTCTCTGAGATACCTCGCTTGTTAATCGGCAGATTTTCTATAGAGATGAAGTGAGAGCAACGAAAGTTCAGTTATTTAGTTGGTTTCGGTTGTAAATGCCTTGCAGTTTCGATTTGGCAAGTGACCGCATTTCGCTGATTTTTTGAGGTAGTTGTGGAATGAATATTGTTCGATCATCCGGACAGTACATGACTCGTCTAAGTCTGGTGCTGTCTTCAGAATTGTCGATGAGGTGAGTGTCAGTAATCGGCTTTTTTTCACCGAATCCATCATTCATATGTAAAGCGAACCACAATGGAGAAAAGTGTTCAGGACATAACGGTCCTCCGACAGCAAAGTAACTTTTACCACCTCGGTAATTCATAACGTCATCGAGCTTCCACAACACGCTATCGGACACGACAGTTAATTTCGATCGACCGGTGCCAGAGTCCGGGATGACTCTTTTTCGAACTTCCCATGGGCTCTTGCGCCAGAGGTTCACAATGAGGACGAACGGAAATTTCAGGATTCGAATAATTTTTGAACTGCTGGCGCGCAACCCTGATTTGACAAGCTCTGCGAGAGCATGTCCGCCAATTTCGTTGAAATTTGGTTCTTGATTGTTCATGACTGTCCGGATCTAGGCGATACCTACAGCCAAGAGTAATCCATGGATTAGTCCCAAGCTGGGGGAGCGATGCTTTCGATGTTTGTTTTCACATCGATCACAGCTGGTTTTCCTGAATTCAAGGCTTGATCGAGTGCACCTTCGAAATCGCCCGGATTCTTCACCGTGATTCCGAATCCACCCATCTGTTCGGCCATCGCCGCAAAATCGGTATCGGTCAGGTGCCACAGTTCATCTGAACCGGGCAAATCGCCACCGTAGTTTTTGACGTTCAAGCCACGTTCTTGGTTTAGAGAGTGGTTGTTGTTCACGACGGTTATGGTATTTAGTCCATATCGAACGGCAGTGTCCAGTTCCATGAAGTGGTACCAGAGTGCTCCGTCCCCAGCGAACGTGATTACCGGTCGATCTGGGGCTGCTGCTTGCGCTCCGATTGCGGCAGGGAACGCCCAGCCGAGCGAGCCAGCACAGCGGATGAACGACTGGTCGGGGCTGGTGAGATCGATCATGGTGCCGGTCCAGATTCCTGAGTGACCTGTATCGGCAACAAGAATCGCATCGCTCGGCATGTGATCAGTCAGCTCCTGCGAAAGTCGCTCGGTGCGCATCGGCATATCATCGGACTTCCAAAGAGGATCAACGCTAGCTTTCCATTCGGAAACCAATTGCTGCACTCGGTTGATCCACTGCGTGCGACCTTGTTCGTCGCTCGCCGTTCCGACTTCTCCGCTGGCGTTCAGCATCTTCTGCAATCCAGCCTGAATATCTGACTGCAGCCCAACTTCGATTGGGAATGAGCGACCTAGCTCTGAAGCATCGATGTCCATCTGGATGATTCGAGTGCCGCCGCGTGGGAGCTTCCAGTCGTTGGTGACTTGACCTCCGGTGTGGCTTCCTATGAAGAATACGAGGTCGGCTTCAGCGACCGTCTGGTTCGCACATGCACGTGAATATGACCCTGGCACGCCGACAGCGAGTGGGTGATCGGAAGGGAACGTCTCTTTGGCGTTGAGTGAGGTTGCAACGGGGATGTTCAACCGCTCGGCGAGTTCGATCAATTGCTTGCCAGCGTCGGAAGTCTTCACGCCTCCGCCCGCAATTATTAACGGCTTAGCGGCGCTAGCTAACGCGCTTAGTGCGGCGTTGACCGATCCGGAGTCTGGCTCGGGTCGGAACGGTGGAAGGCTCGAAAACTGACTCTCGATAATCACTTCCATGTCGGCGCTATTTTTGGTGATATCTCCACCGGCGATACCGGCTAGATCGAGGTGAGCAGGACCCGGTGTGCCCGTGGTTGCTTCTCGTATCGCTTGTCGCAAGTACATGGGAAGTTGGTCGGTTCTATCGACACGGGCGCTGTACTTAGTGTTGGCTGAGAACGGCGCGCCGTGATCGACTTCCTGATAAGCGTGGCGATCTTGCTGTTCTTGAACGAGTCGCCCAGTGAGAGCTACGACCGGTGAGCTTGCGAGATAGGCGTCTTGCAAGCCTGCCGCAAGGTTCGTGGCACCCACTGACTGTGCTCCACAAAATCCGACCGCACCCTTTACTCGGGCGTAGCCGTCGGCCATGTAGGCGGCTGGCTTTTCACTGTGTGCCATGACTCGGGTGATGCCGAGCTGTTCCATACGAACCATCGAATCATCGACAATCACAGGCATAAAGAAGAAGTGGGTTGCGCCGTATCCGTGCATGGTTTCGGCAAGAAATTCGCCGCCAGTCATTTCCGTCATTTGATCAAACAGCTTTCAATTCGTTATTTGCGAAAGTAAATCTCAAAACTTCGGCGAACTTTACAGCAGCAGGGGAGCAGATGGACTCACGAACCTGTGAAAATTTACTCATAGGCGCGTCTGGGCTGATGAACGTTACGAGTCTTAGATCGAAGTAGTGTCGGTGTTTCCGGACTAGCTCTAGGCTCGGAACTACGCTCTCGACAGAATATGTCAAGGTGCCGGTCGTGGGTTCCCGGCGAATATGGCTGCGATTCCGCACAAAGGTGGAAGCGCCATATAGGCGTAGAGCCCGAGCGTGTACGATCCTGTTTGGTCGATCGACAGTGCGAGCGGCAGTGGTCCAAGAGCGGCCGAAGCCATCATCCCGAAGTTGGCAACGCCTTTGATACTGCCCAAATGCTTACGACCAAAGTAGGCAGGCCAAACGACCTGATTAAGATTCATCAAGAATCCCTGATTTAGCCCGAGAACCACTCCGTAGGCATACGCCTGCCAAAGCTGATCGGTACGCAGCAACATGATCATGGCTATGACCAACCCAACCTGACCAACAGCGATTAGGTATCGCACCGGCATTCGGCTCGCCAGGTAACCAGATATGAACTGACCGACTATCGCAGCCGGTGCCATGATCCCGAACACACCCGCCGCAGCACCGATGCTCAGACCCTTCGAAGTCATTATTGAAACCTGCTGGAATGCCACTCCGGTTCCGACTAGGGACTGCGCCGAACCAGCGAACACCAGCAACCACATCATCCGAGATCGAACTGCCTGCTTGACGGTCCAAGTGTGCTCAACCCGCTCAGGCTTCTTTTTCGAATTGTCAGCATCTTCGTCAGATTCGTCGGTGTCGCCGTCGGGCCTGAGCCCGATTGATTCAGGACTTGATCTGATGAATACGATAGCGGGAACGATCAACAACACCCATCCGGTAATCGCTATCACGATCCATGCAGTTCGCCAACCGAATTCGTCGATCAACGTCGCTCCGTAGAACGGGTAGATGCCACTGGCAATTGCGCCACCGAGGGCCATTAGTGCCAGCGCCATAGGGCGTTTTCGTACGAACCACACGCTAACCATCGTCGCTGGGATCAGACTCAGTGCGCCCTGACCCATCGTTCGCATGATTGCGAATCCGATAAACAACTGCCAAGCGACATTTACTTGTGACAGCCATAGCGCCCCGAGACCGAGACACACCACCGCGAACACCATCATTCGGCGCGGTCCGTATTTATCGAGGCTGCGACCAATGAAAATAATCAGCCCGGCAGCAGTGAGCGAACCGAACAGATAAAGCGTCGAAACCGAGGTCGAAGAGAGAGCCAAATCTTCGATAAACGAATTTTGGAATACCGAGAAAGTGAACGTCTGCCCCGGTCCCGAAGCGAAGCTGCCTAAAGCAGCAACTACAAGTACAACCCACCCGTAGTAAAACGGGGTTCGAGCTACACGAGGTAGGAAAATAGGAGGAGTGTCAGTCGTTGATGTCACGACTAAAAATTGTACTCGTCGTAATCTGGAGTTTAAGGGCTATATAGACACGTAAATCGATGCAATTATTATTTCTGGTGAATTGAAATTCATCCCTTGAGGGCGAATGTCGATCATCAAACTTTTTGGCGAAACACACCAATCACTAACCGGGGAATATCCGACATAACACCTTTTGATACTCAGAGAACTCGACAAGCAGTAAGCAACGGTTCAGAGTTATCTTGCGAATTTTGAAATTAGCGCGCTCGGGTATTACCGGTTCGTCATGACGGCAGTTGGGGGCAATGATGAGAGTTTCTGTAGAAGGAATTGCAAGTTTTAGTGGGCGACGACCTTGGTGGGTCGTTGCTGGTTGGATCGTTGTGCTGGTAGCTGCCGGTGCTCTTGCAAACACACTGCTAGACAGTGCTTTAGACGGTGAACAGGGGCCGACCCAAGTTCTTGAGTACGAGCGAGCTCAGATTCTCATCAGTGAACGTTTTGACGAACTTGATGGCAAGAACGAGCAATCTGAAGAGGACACAGGACCTGAAACTTCAGGTGAGTTCGTACTGATCCTCGCAGATGGCTTGAAGCCGGGCGATGCTGCATTCGACCAACGTGTAACCGAGTTCGGTGAAGCGCTCGAAGCTGCTCAAACAGCAGACGATGTTGAAGTCATGGTCGGGAAATTCACCGACTATGAAGGAATGGTGTCTGACGACGGCACGACTCTCTTGACTACGATAGAAGTACTTGATGAGAGTGCTGGTGACATTCTCACGCTATTGCATGTCACTGAAGAATTTACCGACGGCCAGTTCGAGGTCTACATGGTCGGTAATGCCAGTATTGAGCACACATTCAGTGAACTTGCTGAAAGCGACCTTGTAACTGGTGAAACGATCGGTGTTGCCATCGCCCTAATCATATTGGCGCTGGTATTCGGGGCAGTTGTTTCGGCATTCATACCCATTATTCTTGCCATTGCTGCGATCTTTACGGCTATCGGTCTGACCGCCGTTGTGGGGCAGTTCATGGAGCTCAACGCGTTCGTGCCGAACATTCTCTCGATGATGGGATTGGCAGTGGGTATCGACTACTCGTTGTTCATCCTCTCTCGATACAAAGAAGAACGTGAGCGTGGGCTAGACAAGCAAGCTGCTATCGAAGCTGCTGGTGGAACGGCAGGACGTGCAGTTGTATTCAGTGGACTAACAGTGGTGTTGGCGATGCTCGGAATGTTAATCATTCCAGAGCGAACGTTCCAGGCGTTCGGTATCGGATCAATTCTTGTTGTATTCGTTGCTGTGATCGTGGGAATTACATTGCTACCAGCGATAATCGGAATTCTGGGCGACAAGGTGCAAGCGGTGAAGGCGCCACTACCATTCACGGCAGGGTTATTCGTCGTGGGCGTTGTGATCCTATCGTTGACCGCCGGATTTGGTCCCGACGTAATCATGGTTTCCGCCGGTGTGATGTTGATTCTGGTTGTATTGACGGTGATACGTCGGTTCACCAACTTCAAATTCTCATCGATATACGGCAAGGAAGAAGCCGTCGACCCAGAAGCTGAGTCGGGCGTATGGAACACGATTACCGTGAACGTTATGCGCCGACCGTGGATGAGCCTAATCGCTGCCTCGGCGGTGTTGCTTATTCTTGGCTTCTTCTATTTCGATCTCGAAAAGGGAACGAGCGGAATCTCCGTATTGCCAGATGATTTACCGGCAAAAATCGGATTTCAGACGCTTGATGACAAGTTCGGATTCGGATCTGATGCGCAGGCAGTTATCGTTATCGACGGTGACGTCGACTCAGAGCCGATAGCCAGCGCACTGGCTGCGCTTGAGCTATCGATGGTCGACGATGCTGGACTCCCAGCCCCCGATGTTCGAATTGAGCCAACTGAAAACCTTGCTGTACTGAGATCCTCAATTCCTGGTGATCCTCAGGGTCAGGAAGCGTTGGGCACTATTCGTGATCTACGCTCGACAATAATTCCAAATGCTTTCTCTGGCGTTTCAGACGATTCTTACGAAGCGTTGGTGGGTGGCGGCCCAGCCGAGGTCGTTGACTCGGTAGCGATCACCGACGAATACCTTCCTATTGTGTTCGCTTCAGTTTTGAGCCTGAGCTTCTTACTGCTGTTGTTCGCGTTCAGGTCGATAACGATTTCAATCGCATCGATCTTGATGAACCTGCTCTCGGTTGGAGCGGCATACGGACTCGTGGTGCTCGTATTCCAGAAGGGCTTCCTAATAGACGTGTTCGGATTTAAACAGGTCGATCAGATCGAATTCTGGTTACCGCTGTTCATGTTCAGCATCTTGTTTGGTCTGTCGATGGACTACCACGTGTTCATGCTGAGTCGAATCAAGGAACGCTATGACCAAACGGGTCTCGCGTCGGAATCGGTGGCATTTGGTCTTCGAAAGACGGCAAGCATCATCACTGGCGCTGCGCTAATCATGGTTGCAGTGTTCGGCGGATTCGCTCTTGGCGACATCGCCTTCTTCCAATCGATGGGATTCGGCCTTGGAGCGGCAGTGCTGCTTGATGCAACGATCGTCAGGTCGCTATTGGTACCGAGTGTGATGAGGATTTTGGGTCGACATGCTTGGTACTTACCGGGCTGGCTTGAATGGATTCCAAACATCTCGATCGAAGGACATTCGCCTGCGGTTCCTTCGGCGTCGAGTGCGGCAGAAACAGCTCCGGTCGGTGCTTCCGACTAGTCCGCTAGTTTGCTTAGTGCAATAACAACCGTCCGTGGTCATTTACTTGGCTACGGGCGGTTTTGTTTAATCGGGCTCATTCCGATACGTACGACTACGAAAAATTATCAGCAACATGCCCAGCGACGTATTCGGCGTCTTCTCCAACCCCAATGAACTGAGCCGATTTCGACCCATACATCCACTGGAGACCCATGAAGTACAATCCCGAAAATTCGGTCACTCCACGCCGCTGAATCGGATAGTTGTGCTCGCCGGTGATAGGCAGCTTGATCCAGTCGAAGTTGTACTTAAATCCGGTTGACCAAATGATCGTCGTGATTCCAGCCGCTACAAGATCTAGCTCGCTTGGTACATCGCCTTTTGGCCAATCTGCGATATTTGGTGGATCGACTACGTCGTCCAACGGAACCTGCATTCCGTGCTTCTCGATGTAAGCGTCGACGTTCTGTTTCCATTGGATCGGATGGTCATCAACCGCTTTAAGAATCTTGGCAAGATCGGTTCGGAGCGAAACGACATCTCCTTCACCGCCAGTGACCGGACCAACCAGCGTCACGCCGTTTTTTGCCATTTGGCGCAGGTAGATATTGTGACCACCGCGGGCGCCACTGGTGTGAGACGAAGAGCCGTACCGAGCATCGTCTACCGACTCGACATTCTCGACCGTCTTGTCGAAACCTCCCATTGTGAAATTCCACCACGATGAGTCTCGACCTCTGTATCGACGTGGGCGGCGACCGGCGTTTCCAACCGATAGGAATACCGTCTTCCCGGCGTCGTGTAGCTCCTCGGCGATCTGTGCGCCGGATTGGCCCGATCCAACAACCAGCACCGCTCCGTCGTTAAGAGAATCTGGGTTTTTGTAATCGGCGGAATGCATCTGACTGAAAGAATCGCTAAGTTGCCCGGTGTAATCAGGAAGTTTCGGAATCCCGAACGCCCCGGTCGCAACCACAACGCATCGAGCTTCGATCGCAGTTCCGTCGCCGAGATGCAGCTTGTACCCGGTACGCATTTGTTCCAGCGATTCAACTTCAACCCCGGTGCGGACGGGCGATTCGAAATGGGCGGCGTAGTCCTGCAAATACTGAATCGTTTCGAGCTTCGAGAGATAGCCTTCGGGTTCGGTACCAACGTAGTGGAACCCGGGAAGCCGGACTGCCCAGTTTGGGTTTACAAGATAGAAGCCGTCCCAACGCTCGACATCCCAAGTATTGCCGACGTTACCTCGTTCGAGAACGATGTGATCGATGTTTTGTTGCTTGAGAAAGTAGCTCGTCGATAGCCCAGCAGGTCCGGCTCCGATGATCACAATGTTGTGCGATTCAGTTGAGTTCGACGGCAAGTACTGGGTTTCCTTCGCTGGGTGATCTTCGGGTTGGCACGGCAAGCTCATATCGGACGCTGCCCCCGGAAGCGACGAGGATATTCGCTACTGGCGATCTTCGCAGCGTATATCTCATAATTATTGTGTGAATAAGTCGCCTATGTAGCTGGCAATGACTTGTGAACGATTAGATTCACTGTGAAACTTGGTGGCAAATTCGAGTGCCTCTATTCCCTGCCGCTTATACCTGAATCGGAAAAGTATCTTCCATGAAAATTACCAAAGTCACCCCCTGGCTACTTCTCGCAACCGCCGCATACAACTTCGGTCGGCAGGGCGAGTACATCTTTGTGGAAGTGCAGACGGACGAAGGAATCACCGGCTGGGGTGAGGTAACTACGACTCATCCTGTGGCGAACCGGGCTGTTTGTGCTGTGCTCCAGCAGGTCAATCCATTACTGGTCGGCGAAAACCCGTTCCACATCGAAATGCTCTGGAACAAGATTTTCAGGCGATTCACCTACATGGGGTCCCGTGGTGCAGCTACAAACGCTATTAGCGGAATCGATATTGCTCTTTGGGACATTCGCGGCAAGGCGATGAATCAGCCGATATTCGAACTACTTGGCGGCCCGGTTCGAGAGACGGTTGCGCTTTACACACACCCAGACCCAAACATTGGTCCTGACGAGGCAAAGCGACAGGCAAAAGAAATCGCCGATTCGGGTCACGAGGGAATGAAGTTCGATCCTTACCCACATATGCAGGAAGAGAACAACGGCTACCTGAATGGCGGAATGACGTACAAGGGCGAAGCCGAGGCGAACGAAATCACGGCTGCTATTCGTGAGGGTGCTGGTCCAGAGATGGAGCTTATGATCGACGCCCACGGTCGATTCGATGTGCCGACTACCGTGCGACTTGCGCGCAGTGTTGCTCCGTCGAACATTCACTGGTGGGAAGAGCCAGTTCCTGTTGAAAGCACACAGGCACTTAAGAACGTTCGTGACCAAATCGATCTACCTATTTCGGTTGGTGAACGTCTTCACACTCGCTGGGAGTTCACCGCAGTTCTTGAACAGCATCTTGCTGATTTCCTTGAACCTGACGTTACTTGGACGGGTGGAATATCTGAACTGAAGAAGATTTCGACTATGGCAGAGGCGTACTACGTTCCAATTGCACCGCACGATGCTAGCGGTCCGATCAACGTTCTTGCCGGTGCGCATGTGATGATGACTGTGCCGAACTTCTACAAACTGGAGACCGCACGTCACCGTTTGGTCGCATATGACAATTTCATACAGACCCCGCTCGACGTTCGGCGAGGTCAACTGCACCTGCCTGATGCCCCGGGACTAGGCATCGAGATGAACATGGACTTCATGCGAGCTAATTCCGACGAACAGTTCCGAGGCGAGTAGGTTGGCGCTCTGAATGTCATCGTCAGGTTAGCTGGTTGTGATTCTCCCAACCGTATCTTGACCTAAAATCGCTTTTTCGCGACTCAATGCTCATATTGAAAATGTGACCGAAATGTTATTTTTGGTCGGGTCAACATTTAGCGAAACAGCGTTCGATATTCAAAGATTGTTCAACTCAAGATGATCCAGTCCACAATTCGGCTTCCAGCGGCAAAAGTGTTTGTCGTTGAGGACGATCAAGCGGTGCGTAGCAGCATTGCTCTATCGTTCGAAATCACCTGGCCTGAAACTGTGGTTGTTGAATTCGAGTCTGGCAGTGTCGTTGCTGAGCGAGTGGCAACGGATGCCCCCGACCTTGTACTTCTCGATCTTGGACTTCCCGATATGGACGGCTTATCGGTTATCCGCCAAATTCGCAAATATTCTCAGGTTCCAATTATCGTGCTTTCAGCTCGCACGGACGACTCATCGATCCTAGCTGCGATTCGATTGGGTGCAGACGCATTTCTGAACAAACCTATCTCGCAAATAGCTCTTCAAGCTCACGTTGAAGCCACTATGAGGCGCGTTACTGAGAAAACGCCCGATGCCGCTGTAATTCAACTCCGAGATGACCTGGTAATCGATCTTGCATCCGGAAATGCAACTGTCAGCGGCATCAACCGCGACCTCACGAAAGTGGAGATGAACCTTCTGGGTTCACTTCTCAGCAGGAATGGCAGAATCGTAGAATTCGAGTCGCTCAAAAACGAGGCGTGGGACGAACCGTCGGTTAGCGATTCAGCGCTGAAAATGGCGATTCACCGCCTTCGAACAAAAATTGACGACGATGAGCGAGACGACCCTGTCATCAACTCTCACCGCGGCTTGGGCTACTCGATTAGCCGGTAATAACCGCAAGACCTCCTTACTTAACCCGCCTCTATCCCTCTTCGCTAGAAGTCTTTAGCGCGCGTGCCAACACCCAGCCCGCGTAACTGCTTGGTTTCAAACCGTTACCAACCAGTTACTGAATCGCAACTCGCCAGTTTCAAACGTCACGGACGGAAGGGATGGGCAGGAGATTAACTACCTGTGTGAAGAAATCCCGGTCAAGCGGGAAGCATCGGTGGTCAAGCTCGATGCCAGGTTTATTTGTATAAAAACGTCTGAGGAGAGTTGGATATGCGGCTTAAATTTATTGGGGTACTTGTGATGGCTCTTGCGGTAGTTGCAGTCGGGCTATCGAGCCCAGCAACCACTGTCAGTGCATCGCACGTCGATCCTGTGATTGTCGAACCATGGGACTCTGGAAATGCATTGGCGGAATGTGATGCACTGGGATTCCCATACGGAGCCAAGAAAGATGATCCTACGTCGGACTCCGGATTTGGCATCGGCGATGGAATGCTTATCGATTACACGTTCAACGTCGTTGGTGGCGGTAGCGAGCTAAACACTGTGAATTGGACTTCAAATCTCGGTATTGATGCCGTAGTAATGAAGGCGTCTAATGCAGCAAATGTCTACTACTACGACCCTGAGTCGACAGGCGACACAGGACTGGTTACACCACTGAATACTCAGGGTGGCCCTCGTGGAATTTCGCACATAACGTTCTGTTGGGATCGTGAACTGACTGTTTCGAAAACAGTCGATAGCGTCGATTACACACGTGATCACAACTGGGACATAGAGAAAACTGTTTCGCCAGCATCTCATGACCTGTTTGTAGGTGAGACCGGCACTTCGACTTACGGTATTTCGGTAACCGAACTCGCCGCGACTGATCGAGATTTCGTGGTTACGGGTGGCATCACGGTGTCGAACCCCTGGTCTGAGACGGCTAGTAATGTAGTTGTCACCGACATCATCGCACCTGTCGATTGCGGCACTTTTGCCGGAACGCTCATCAGCGGTGCAGCCGTTGACTGTTCCTACGCAAGTGCACCGGTCGCAAATGCAATTGATCTGCCTGCCGAAAACGTAGCACACGCGACAGCGGATAACTTTGAAGCTGCATCGGCAACGGCACCAATTGTTCCGGGAGCGCCGACTAATGAGAACGATGCAACGGTTACCGTTGTAGACGTGAACGACTCGCAGTCACCTCGTAATAACGCTAGCGCAATCGCTGGCTTTAGCTACGACGTGCAGTTCAACGACTGTGTACGCAATAGCGAAGGTGTTTACACCGGTGATGCAACTCACCCGAACACTGCCTACCTTTACGGCGATTCGGCTACGGTTCCTTTGGGATCTGCATCGCAGTCAGTTTCAATCGATTGCCACGAAATTGGCGTTTCGAAAACAGTTGATTCAACCTCGCTAACTCGAACAATCGAGTGGACTGTCGCTAAGTCAGTCGTTGACCAAACTGGTGATTCGGATGGTCTCTATGGAATCACCGCTGATCAGTTCCTTGTTTTGAACTACACGGTAGATGTGACAGGTACAGCGACAGACAGCGATCACGCCGTTCATGGTGAAATCACTGTTTCAAAC
>JABIHL010000159.1 GCA_018649665.1 Chloroflexota bacterium
CACCCGCTTCAGGCTCACGTAACCAACCTCGATGCTTCACCGTATCTCGGTCGATTGGCTATTTGCCGAGTCCATCAGGGAACGATCAAGAAAGACCAAATCATCTCGCATTGCCGTGTGGATGGATCGATCGTTCAGGCGAAAATCACTGAGCTATACATCACTGAAGGTCTTGAGCGAATCACCGCAACCGAAGCAAGCGCTGGTGAAATCATCGCTATTGCTGGGATGCCCGAGATCACTATAGGCGAGACCATCGCTGATCAGGATGATGCTCGACCGCTTCCGACCATTCGTATCGACGAGCCTAGCTTGTCTGCGACTATCGGGATCAACACGTCTCCGTTGACCGGGACCGATGGCAAGAAGCTTACTGCTCGCATGATCAAGGATCGCCTTGAGAGCGAGCTTATCGGCAACGTATCTATCAATATTCTGCCTTCCGATCGCCCTGACTCATGGATATTCCAGGGTCGTGGTGAACTTCAATTGGCCGTACTGGTTGAGACCATGCGCCGTGAAGGATTTGAAATGACCGTTGGTAAGCCCGAAGTGGTTACCAAGATGATCGATGGCAAGCTGCACGAGCCGATGGAACGACTCGCAGTCGACATCCAAGAAGATCACTTAGGCGCAGTTACGCAGCTTCTTGCACACCGCAAGGGCAAAATGGTGAACATGGTGAACCACGGTCAGGGACGAGTTCGAATGGACTTCATTATCCCGGCTCGTGGACTTATCGGTTTCCATAACGAGTTTGTTGTTGAGACCCGTGGTGCTGGATTAGCACACCACGTGTTCGAAGGTTACGAACGCTGGCAGGGCGAGATGCGATCACGCCCAACAGGCAGCCTTGTTGCCGACCGACGCGGTGTTACGACTACTTACTCTCTGCTTAGTGCACAGGAACGTGGACAGCTCTTCATTCCAGTTGCGACAGAGGTTTATGAAGGCATGATCGTCGGAGAGAACCCACGTCCGCAGGACATGGATTTGAACATGGTCAAGGCTAAGAAGCAGACCAACATGCGATCTGCAGGTGCCGATAAAGCGGAACACCTCGACACTCACAAAGAACTGACGCTCGAACAGGCGCTTGAGTTCATGATGGACGGCGAGTGCTTGGAAGTTACTCCTAACTTCGTACGAGTTCGCAAGATTGTTCTCGACCAGAACAAGCGTGGACGTGACAAGGGCGCAAAGAAGCTTGCGGCTGTTTAGTCGGGTTGATTGTTTGCCGATGTAACGTCGACTCAAATAGATAAATGAAACAACGCCTCGCACGGCTTAGTGCGAGGCGTTGTTGTTTACGGTGATTTTGCGTTTGGGCTAAAACCAGTTTGGGTTGGAAATAGAAGATCCACTGTCATTCTGAACTTGATTCAGAATCACGTTCGCCTTCGAGAATCGATGATGATGGCAAGTTTGGTATCAGTGTGTTCGATCGTTGAAACACATCTCGTTTGCTGATTCTGGATCAAGTCCAGAATGACAGTCGGGTGTTGACTGTTGCGCACGACCCTTAGCAGGTTCATTCTTTTCTCAGTCGATTCATAACCTGCTGCACACAGACTCCCATAAGGAAAAAAAATGCTCGAACGATTCCTGGTTCCTGAAAAAGATCGTGTTTTCGTGCGACCTGAAAGCATGCTCGCTGCGACCACCGAAATCTTTGAGAAGTGTGGTCAGTCTCCCGAAGATGCAGCCTTATCTGCCGAGGTTCTTCTTACCAGCGATATGCGAGGCTGTGAGTCGCACGGTGTTTCGAATCAACTTAGGGTTTACGTTCAGATGTACGGCGATCAGGAGATTAACCCTACTCCCAACGTGCGGGTCACTCGTGAAACAGATGTCACAGCCAACTTAGATGGCGATACCGGACTAGGTCTGCACGTTCTTCCGAAAGCTATGGAAATGGCTATCGAAAAGGCCGACAAGCACGGCATGGGCGCTGTCACTGTTCACAACTCTCGACACATCGGCATGTTGGCGTATCATTCGATGATGCCGCTCAAGCACGACATGATCGGCATAACTACGTCGGCGGGAAATCCGCTTTCGATGGTTCCGACTCACGCCAGTGAAAAGATGTTCGCGACCAACCCGTGGGCGTGGGCGGCTCCGGCTCGCAACGAAGCTCCATTTGTATTTGACGTGGCGACTACCCAAGTGGCGGGCAACAAGCTGCGACTTGCTTCACGTATCGGCGCACCTATGGACCCGGCATGGATTAGCGACACCGATGGAACGCCGATCATGGAAGAAGGCCCACTTCCAGACGATTACCACATCCTTCCATTCGGAGGAACTCGCGAACAGGGTTCGCACAAGGGCTACGGATTTGCTGCGATGGCTGAAATCATGGCTCCGATTCTTTCGGGAATGGGACCTGGATTCCTGATGCCTACGTCACCTCGAACGATCATGGACCACTACGTTCAGGCGATAAAGATCGACGGATTTATCGATCCAGACCAGTTCAAGGACGACATGGACAAGTTCCTTGGTGGTCTTCGCAATGCCAAGCCAGCGCCTGATCAGGAACGCGTTGTTTACGCAGGTTTGCCTGAGGCTGAAGAGGTCGAAATTCGCAAGCGAGACGGAATTCCTTACCACCGAGAAGTGGTCGAGTGGTTCGAGTCGATCAAAGCAGAACTCGACCTCGGTTTCGATCTGGTTTAGCTTCGTTCTTGCGTTTCCTCCCTCCCTCTAAGGGAGGGAGTTAGAGGGTGGGTTCAGTCGACCCAAACGATAGCGATTCGTTCTGCCGACGAATGCAACCCACATCCGAACCCTCTCCCTCCTAGAGAGAGGGGGTATCGTAAGCCTAAGACACCGAAATAATCACGACTGCAGCTACTACCATGCCGGCTGATACGAGCTTCAGGATCAGGTCGCCGCGTGTGAACTTTTCGAAGATTAACTTAGGTGCAAACTTCGCTCCGAGCGCACTCATGCTGAATACGAAAATCGGCCTCGCTCCGCCAAGTGATGACACCAGAGCGATAGGCCCTTTACCGATTGCATAGGTGATCAACAGATGGCCGTTGAACGGCATTACACCCTCGGCAATAATCAGCCAGGGAGCCTGTTTTGGCTTCTTTAAGAAGCTACCAAGTCCACGTAAGGCTTTGGGTCGGGCGAATACTGCCCACATTATCGTGAACAACCCGAGTCCTCTAAACGAAACAATATGCAGCGTCGATAGATCGTCGATGATGGATTTTGTGATTAGCTGAGAGCTTGCCATCAAAAGCGCACCCACTGCCAGCAGCAAAAAGAGCGGCTGGAAGATGATGTTGCCTTTACCGCTCGACGTTCCGATCTTGACGGATGCCATCACGCTTCCACCGACGGCAAGTAGGACGGCAGTCCATTGCAGCACGTTGAGCGATTCGCCAAAGATTATCCATGCCAGTACAGCGACGTAGATCGGCGAGGTTTGCATCGCCGGAATAACTCTTGAAGGATCTTCTCGCTTCAACATCCAGAACATGAAGATCAATGTGAATGCTTGTAGCACTCCGATCGACCACGCTTTGGCGATGATTTCGAATTCGACACCAGCAGGGAAGTTGAACAGCAGAACCGTTGCGCCGAATAACCCTTGGCTACCACCTACGAACAGGTTGAAGCTGGGGAGTCCAAGTCCGAACCCTGACAGCACTCGCTTATCGATGAGGGTGACGATTGAGAAAATAAGCGGATTAGCGAGAGCCGCGAGAATCCAGAGTTCCGTGACGGGCTACTTTCGTAGTGGGTGTGTTTTCGTTGAGCCGGGGCGATTGTACGCCCGTGGATCACGTAATATGCCGAAAGCTGCTCACAGTATTAGCGACTGTTCTAGGAGTTCTCAGATGGCTGATGATCGACCCGATCACAAAGGAATGTTTGGTGGTGGCGATGGTTCTACCAAAATCGAGAAGGGGGAATCGAATCAGGGGCCTAGCTGGCTATCGGAAAATACAGGCAAGTTAGTTTTGCTGGCGGCAGTGTTTATTATCGTGATGTTCGTGTTCACTGCGATTCAAGATGGCAACCGCTAAAGAAATAACAAACCGCTAGATCTGCTGCTTATTCGCCATTCCACGTTTCGGTTCGCTGGAATCCGCGAAGTGTTTCCAGATATTTCTCTTGAGATAACCGAGCATCAAAGTTGGCGATAATGTCTTTCGCACTCGTTCCGTCATTTGCCAGCAAATCAATCACGGTCGATACCATGGCTTTGCCCGCGTCGATTACGTCTAGCTGCCAATCGGTTATCTCGAATTCATCGCTGTGAGTCCGACCGCTTGCTCCACTTGCGTATGCATGGAGTGTCGGCATCATCATCGAGATATCGCCCATGTCAGTTGACGACGTTCTGTGAGGCACTCTCCCGGTCGCTGATTCTCCAAGTAATTCGACAACCGATTTTTCATATAGATCACCCAGTGCTGGATCGAAGAGAGATGGCATGTATCCGGGTGATGTGCTGATTTCGACCGTTGCGCCAATGGTCATCGCTGCCCCTTTGAGTGCCCGATCGACTTTCACTTCAGCATCCTGCATCGCTTCAACATTTGCCGCTCTTATGAACATTTCCATCGTTACGTTCGCCGGCACCGATGAAACGGCAGCTCCACCTCGGGTGATTATTGGGTGGATACGAATATGATCTTCGTCTCTGAAGGTTTCTCGTAGTAGTGCAATTCCTTGCATAGCAAGATTGGCGGCATTGAGGGCGTTGATTCCTAGATGTGGGGCGCCTCCAGCGTGCGCTGAACGACCTATAAATCGCACTGTTTTCGCAATCATGCCGTTGTGACTCACGCCCGGTTGCAATGTTCGGGATTCAGTGGGGCTAGCGTGGGTAAGCATTGAAATATCGACATCGTCCAATTCGCCGAGTCGAATGAATTCCTGTTTGCCAGCGAGAAATTCGAGTTCACCGGATTCTCGTAGCTGTTCACGGTATTCGATTTCGATGTATTCCTCGGCAGGAACAGCCATGAACGAAATTGATCCACTGAGCGCTGAAAGCACGTCGGGCTGCGAAAGTCCTACTGCTGCCGCGAGCATGTTGCCGATTTGGATATTGTGTCCGCAAACGTGTGCCGCCCCGGTATCTGGATCGGCATTCCGGTGCTCTGGGACTATCAACGAATCGAGTTCGCCCATCACGGCGATGTGTGGTCCGGGGCGACCAGTGTCCAGTTTCGCTACAACCCCGGTGATTGCGATGTTTTCTCGCGGTGCCAATTCGATAGATCGCATGAACTCACTGGTCAACTTGGCAGTTCTGTGTTCTCGGAATCCAGATTCAGGATGATCCCAAACATCTTTGGAAAGACCGATTAGAGCGTTGGCTTGCTCGTCGATTGCTGTGAACGCTATCGATTTAGTGGGCGAGTTGTTTTGCATGTCGAGATTCTAGACGCGAAGTTAATCGAGCGGGCTATATGCAAGAACGATTCGCCACCGAATCGGACCGGGCAGTAATTGAGGCTGAAAACCACAGATGGCTAGGCTGGTTTTGTTGCCTTGAAAGTTATGCCTTGAGTTCCGTAGGCGATAGCGCTAGATTCTTGCTCGGCCCCGGTGTAGATGTCTTGTTTCCAGACAATTTCGAAGTCTGTGAATCCGGTTTCTGTGATGATCTGTTCGAGCTCTGCTTCCAGCAGGGCACCGGCAATTCAGCCAGTCCACAAATCGATATCGTCTTTCGCTGCGAATGGCACTGCTTTCGTAACAGCGATGTCGGCTATCTGGAGACGTCCACCCGGTTTAAGTACTCGGAACCACTCTCGTGCCGCTGTCGCTTTTCCGGGTATGAGATTGAAAACACCGTTTGAAATTATGACATCGATTGAATTGTCGGCAGATGGGAGGTGTTCAGCATCCCCTGTAGATAAATCAAGATTGTCGGCTCCGGCTGCTACCGCCGATAATTTTGCCTTGGCAACCATTTCTGTGGTCATGTCGATTCCCATGACATGACCTTTGGAACCAACCATATGACTGGCGATGAGCGAGTCGAATCCTGCTCCACAACCGACATCGAGAACGTGCTCGCCTGAGTTGAGGCGGCCCATTGCGAACGGATTGCCTGTGCCAGCGAATGATTCGACCGACGTTTCAGGGACGAATTCAATCCACTCTTCCTGATACTTCAAGAGGCGAGCAAGTTTTCGCCCCGTGTGAAAGTGGAAGCCCTTCTCTGGGCTAGTCGCGACCTGAGCGTATTCTTCTGAGATTGCTTCTCGAAGCTCATCGCGATCAAGCGTCTCTGGTAAATCAGTACTTCGCAAAATAGTTGTCTCCATCAGCCCTTTATCGAGGGCAGTTTAGCTGATGCCTGGATGTTATTGGGCATTCGTGAGGTTCCATCTTTCGAGCGAGTAGACCTGTTCGAATCCTATCGATTTGTAGATTGGTTGAGTTGAGCCTACAAACGAAATCTGGGCGCCGAGTAATTTGGCTCGACGAATGGATTCTGTGACAGCAGCTTTTCCTAGACCCATTAATCTGTAATCAGGATCGGTCGCAACCGGCTCGACGTAGCAGTATCGATTCGTAGGTTCGTGCCACATGCCTGAATATGACACCCAGTCGCCGTTGGGTGCTACTGCAACTATGTTGAGATCGGAGTTGAAGTTCGGAGCCGACTGCATGAACTTGCGTTCGACTACGCCATCACTAGGTGGCTCACCATCGTGATTGAACCCTCTGTGCAGCACTCGATTGACCATACTGGGATCGCTGTCATCGGCAAGACTTTGTAATTTGAATCCTTCGGGGATTGGATACGAGTCCGGTACTGAATCAAGTTGTACAGCCGACATCGGTTCTGTGTCGTCTGATTTGGAGTAGCCAGCGTCTGTAGCAATCTGAGCAAACTCGTTGTCACCACTCATCAAGAAGATACCTTCGTGATTTTCAGTGCCTTCAGGCGTGACCCTAATTTGTTCTTCGTAGTAGTTGAGCATCTCGGCTTTTAGCGATTCGTAACCAGGTCGTACCTCGAAATACGCAGGGCTTCCCGGGTGTTCAGGGTGCACAACACCGGCAATCTCGTCACCGTCTTCCCAAACCCCAATCTTGCTGCGATCCACACCTGTGATCAGAGGGTGGAAATGCATGTACTCCCAGCGACTTGGTAGCCAGTTGATATGGCCGGATTGGAGAGTGAAAGGGGCGTAATAGGTCTCGATCAAAAATCGGCTGACTTTGTCGATATCTGTTGGAATGTCGAACGAACGAAATTTAATTGTCATCGAATTAATCTACTAACAGATACTGAAATTCGCTATGAATTCTCGATCACTAATTTTCGCGCCATTCCTACGTACGCTGATCGCCGATCGCCTGCCGATCACACCTTTCGCACACCGTACCAAATCTTGACGAACTCGTTCCATAAATAACGTTGTTGCAGTTATTGAGGAGACAGCGCGTTAGAAGGAAAGATTCAGGCGATGACAAAGATAATTTCAGTACTAATGATTTTGGCTCTCGTGAGCATCATCACGGTAATTGGCACAGATACTGCTTCTGCCAAAGCCAAAGACAAGCAAGCTATCGATCTGGCAGCGACGTTGTTCGTAACCGGACTAACCCCACCTGAAACGAATTTACACTCAGGTTGGTCGACTATTGAGACCGAGACGCTTCAGGGTAACGCGTTGATTACGGTAAATGCTGGTCCAGCAATTTTGGGCAGTACGGTTATCAGCGCTGAGCAGAGCTCGCATGAGCAGTTCACGTCGTTCAATCTCTCAACGGCAAATGTCATCAAGGGCAAGTCGAAAGGTACTTTCTACCTGACGAGCGCTTTCACTGGCGACATTCTTGTTGTTGGAAAATACGACCTGAAGGTTTCAAGTTCTGACGGATGCCAGATTTCCGGTGAGGGTAAGTGGAAGTCCAAGGCAAAGAACAGCATCATCGCTGGGCACGGCAAGATATCTGTTTGCACGAACTGGGTTGTATTCGGTCCCGGACCAAACGACGCCACGTTCGTAACCAACGTTTCGGTTACTGGCGCTGCTGCGCTGGTTGACTAAATAACCTTAGTCTCCTCAGGAAACTCCCTACCCGATGTATTCACTGGGTAGGGAGTTTTTTGTTTAACCCCGAACCTCTTGCCATGGCTTGGACATGATCTTCTCGAAGCCTTCCGGATCGAGTTCTATTCCGAGTCCAAGTCCTTCCGGCGTTGCAACGTAGTCCTCTGAATCGAGCACGTAAGGATCTTTGAAGAAGCCGCTACCGATCACTGTCTTGCCAGCGTACCGACCCTCGGTTGGACGTGAATCATTCACTTCGTTGTGCTCTTGAACTAAGAAGTTCGGCGTGCAGGCATCGACCTGAATTGATGCCGCCAATGCCAACGGACTCAATGGGCAGTGGATCGCAAGCTTCGCGTACGCAGCTTCTGCCATGATCGCTATCTTCTTGGTCTCAGTAATGCCGCCTGCATGAGCGATGTCGGGCTGAACGACAGACAACAACCCACGACTAAGTGCGTCAAAGAACACATGCTTGCCCATCCAGCGTTCTCCGGCGGCAATGGTCGCGTTCGTGCCAGCAATCGTTTGGGCAAGAGTGTCAACTCGTTCTACAGGCATTGGCTCTTCGATGAAAAGAGGGCGATGTGGCGCGATTGCTTCGATTAGCTGTCGACCTATCGCCGGGTTCGGATTGTGAATATCGACTGCGATATCGATATTGCCGACCCCAACGTTTCGACCACCTTCCAATGCACCTTCTTTTCCTGCTGCAAAATTTTCTGCGAGACGGTCCACTTCGGAAGTGGCTTCGAGTCCGTCGCCAGGCGACAAGTGCATCTTCAACGCTCGGTAGCCCCACTCTTCGACGAGAATACGAGCTGCCTCTTTGTACGTTTCAGGCTCGTTGTTTTTTAGATTGGTCGTAGGAGGATTCCCGGGGTGGTACGGATCGCCCGGCTCGATGGTCCACGGCAGTTGACCCGCAGTCGCTCGATACATTTTTATTCGATCGTGAACTTTGCCGCCGAGCATCTGGTGAATCGGAACTCCTGCCGCTTTTCCTGCCAAATCCCAAAGCGCCATATCAATACCAGAAATTGCCGATAGCTTGATCGGCCCACCGAAGTATCCGGTTCCCGATTCGTACATCACGTTCCATAGTTTCTCGACTTGGGTAGGGTCTTTGCCAACTAAGAACGGCTCGATTCGTTTTACTTCGGCTATGACAGTTTCGGGGTGGTTTTCGAGATACGGCTCGCCGAGTCCGACGTGTTCAGTGTCGGTGTGAATCCGTAGCCAAACCCAGCTTGGTGGAACTTTGATGATTTCAAACGATGTAATTTTCAAAAGGCGAGCCTTGTTTTCTGAGAGATTGGTTTTTGTCGGCTGAATCGAGAGGATATCGCTTCAGGCGAATGTGAGGGCGTCGTTTTGGTTATTGGAGGGCATGGAAATAGCGTTCCTCGATCTGCGATCTACCCTCGCAACGTCGTATGCTGCTCGCCATTGCTGGAGTGATGTAGCGCAGTAACGATCGATAACGGAGATTCGTGAACATGAGTGAACGCAGACCGAGGCTTGAAGGAAAAGTGGCGATAGTCACCGGAGCTGGGACTCGCGGCGACGGAGTTGGCAACGGCAAGGCAGCGGCGATGTTGTTCGCCCGAGAAGGCGCCAAGATTGTCTTGGTCGATGTCGAGCTAGCGAGGGCGGAAGAGACACTAGCCGCTATCGAATCGGAGAGCGGGATCGCATCGGCGTTTCAGGCCGACGTTACCAGCGACGAGCAGTGCAAGGCGCTGGCAGAGTTCGCAATGACTCACTACGGTCGACTGGATATTTTAGATAACAATGTCGGCAACAGCCATCGGGCCACGGTCACCGAGATCGACCCGGCCGACTGGGATTCGATCATGGAACTAAACGTGAAAAGCATGATGCTTACATCCCGTCACGCCATTCCTCTTATGAAGAAAACCGGTGGTGGATCGATTATAAATATCGCCTCGATCGCTGGATTGCGTGCATCTAAATCGACCGTCTACACCACATCTAAGGCCGCCGTTATTGGTCTTACGAAATCGATGGCTGGCGACCACGGAAGAGAGGGTATTCGAATCAACGCAATCTCACCCGGGCCAGTCCACACTCCGATGGTTGCATGGCGGTTGTCCGACGAAATGCGAGCGCATCGTAAGAACACAACGGCGCTTGGCACCGAGGGGACGCCATGGGACGTTGGCTGGGCGGCTGTTTATTTGGCGAGTGACGAATCACGCTGGGTTACCGGATCGGTGCTGACAGTCGACGGGGGATCGTCGATATTGTCGAGGCACGCGTATACAGATGCCGAAATGAACGAATAGATCAGGAGCTAGATTTGAGTCGGATGACGTTTGGTGAAGTTGCTGGGGTTTCGAAACCGGTATCGCAGATAGTGATGGGAACACTGTTTGCGAAAGACGTTGAACTGGCTGCGCCGGTGTTTGATGAGTTCGTTTCGCAGGGTGGCAACTGCTTTGACACGGCAAGGCACTACGGTGATGCCGAGTTGGTCTTTGGCGAGTGGATGAAGGATAGAGGCGTTCGTGACGACTTGGTCGTTATCACCAAGGGTGCTCACACGCCGAACTGCAATCCTGAGGCGGTGACCTCGCAGTTGTTCGAAAGTTTGGAGCGGTTGCAGACCGACTTCATCGACATTTATTTTTTGCACAGGGACAATCTCGACATTCCTGTTGGTGAGTTCGTTGACGTTTTGAATGAGCATCGTGAAGCGGGTCGGATAGGCGTGTTTGGTGGATCGAACTGGTCGCTGGAACGAACGGACGAAGCAAACGAGTATGCCGCTCGCAATGGGGTTGCTGGATTTACTGTGCTGAGCAATCACTCGAGTTTGGCACGGATGGTCGAAGCTCCTTGGGATGGGTGCTTGGCGGCGTCGGATTCTGCTTCGAGGCAATGGCTTGCAGAACGACAGATGCCGCTATTCCCGTGGTCGGCTCAGGCTCGTGGATTCTTCGTGGATGGCAGGGCAGCGGTGGATAATTTGGACGATCCGGAGTTGGTTCGATGCTGGTACAGCGACGATAATTTTGAGCGGTTGGTGCGGGTTCGTGAGATGGCTGATCGTCAGGGTGTCGAGAAGATTAGTGTTGCGCTGGCATACCTGCTAAATCAGCCGAGTCCGGTGTTTCCGCTCATAGGCCCGGTGTCCGTCGCTGAGGTTCGAAGTTCGTTGGCTGCTCTTGATGTTGAGCTTTCGACGGACGATGTGAAGTGGTTGAATATGGAGGGGTAGCGGTCTGGGGACTACCACCCACCGCTATCCAAGACCCGCCCGGCGACTACGCCTAGCTTCGCGACTAGCTCTGGGTCACGATGTTCGGGCGACGTTGCTATTGCGTGTTCCAAACTGGTGTGGGTGCCGGAGGGGAAGGGGGCTTGGAGGGCGGCTAGTTTGGGGACTAGGGTTTTGATTAGTTGTTTGGCGTGGATGGTGTTGGTTTTTAGGACTTCGAGGATGGAAGCGGTTGAGACGTCGTCGTGTCCGTTGTGCCAGCAGTCGTAGTCGGTGACCATTGCGACGGTTGCGTAGGCGAGTTCGGCTTCCCTGGCGAGTTTGGCTTCGGGCATGTTGGTCATGCCGATTACGTCGCAGCCCCAGCTTCGGTAGAGCTCGGATTCGGCTCGGCTGGAGAATTGCGGGCCTTCCATCGTGAGGTAAGTACCTCCGACAGCGTGGTCGAGACCCAGCTCACTGGCCGCTTCGGCAATAACTGCTTGGGTTGTGGAGCAGATAGGGTCTGCCATGCTGACGTGCGCGACAAACCCGGTACTGAAGAACGATTTTTCGCGTGCGAATGTGCGGTCGACGAATTGGTCGACGAGCACGAAGTCGCCGGGTTTGTGTTCTTCCTTTAGAGATCCGACGGCTGAAAACGAGACGATACGATCGACGCCTGCTTTTTTGAGGATTTCGATGTTGGCTCGGTAGTTAATTTCGGTGGGTGGGATGCGGTGGCCGCGTCCGTGTCGGGGGAGAAAGACGAGTCGGTGTCCTTCGAAGTCGCCGATGAGTAGTTCGTCGGAGGGTTCGCCGAAGTTGGATTCGATTCTGACCCACTGGGCGTTTTCAAAGCCGTCGATTTCGTAGAGGCCGGTGCCGCCGATAATTCCGATGGATGTCTTGGGCATGTTTTCTCCGGCATGTTGATTGGTGGGCTGACTCGCGTGGTTCGAGCCGGGGATTAGTTTACGCGCCAGAGGTTGACTGTTGCTGGGAAGTTGGCGCCGCTGTCGTCTAAGTTCTCGTTAGTCGCGCTCGTCGTAGGACGACTCGGCTTTGCGTCGCAATTGCGTTATCGCTCCGGGCGTCGTCGGACGACTTGGTCGCAGCGGCAATCTACCCTCCCTCTAGCTCCCTCCCGAAGGAGGGAGGACCGGATGTTAGTCGCGATCGTCATCGAATGACTCGGCTCCGCGTCGCAGTTCTCCCCCTCTAGCTCCCCCGGTCCGGGGGAGGCCCGTAAGCTCAGGCGACTTGGAGCTTGCTGAGATATTTTGGTACCGAGGGTGGGACTCGAACCCACACGTCTGTTAAGACAGAGGATTTTAAATCCGCCGTGTCTACCATTCCACCACCCCGGCCCAAAATGTGTTGACCCTTGCGGGTCGGAGTCTATTGTCGCGAACTGTGGGCGGAATGCTAGAGGGTTTTGAGAAATTCGACGAGTTCGAGAATCTGTTCGTCGTTGAAGGACGAGAATCTGGGCATTATCGGTGAGAATCCGGGGATCACGAAAGCGGTCAAATCGGTGATCGATTGGTTGACCGATGGTTACAAGCCCAGAAGTGATCGTAAATCTGCCAGCACGGCTTCCAATGTTGGCTCATCAGGGGTTTCGGCATAGATTCGCACGAGGGGCTCTGTTCCGGACATTCGGACCACTGCCCACGAACCTCCGACGAGGTTAAATCGCACGCCATCACGTCGGTCGTCTGACTCGAGAGCCAAGCCGCCGAGTTTTTTTGGCGATGCCGTGGCAACCTTATTTGCTAGTTTGGCGCGGTCGGGTTCGTCGTAAGAAAAATCGTCACGACGGAAGGTGTGAGGTCCAACGAGCGTGTGTAGATCGGCTAAAAGTTCAGACGGTTTCTTGCCGCTCATGACCATTGCTTCAAGGAAAAGCAGGCCTGATAGCGAGCCGTCGCGCTCGGGAACGTGTCCTTTGAATGCGTATCCGCCGCTTTCTTCGCCGCCCATTGAGCAGCCGTTGTCGATCATTGTTGGCCCGACGAACTTGAAGCCGACGGGTGTTCGGTAGATCGGGGCACCGTAGTGCGCGGATAACTTATCGACCATGGACGACATGGTGATCGTGCAGGCGACTCCGCCTCTTTCGTTTCGTCGACCCATGAAGTGGTCAGTGAGCAGCGAGAATACTTCGAGGGTTGTGAGGTATCGGCCGTTTTCGTCGACTATTCCTACTCGATCGGCGTCACCGTCGAGTGCAATGCCTATGTCGGCGTTCATTTCACGTACCGCTGCTGACAGCGGTTTTAAGTTGTGTTCGATCGGTTCTGGTTGATCCATTCCAGGGAAGTTTGGGTTTTGATCGGATCGAATCTCGGTGACTTCAATCGCGCCCCCCGCGAGCATCAGAGGAA
This sequence comes from Chloroflexota bacterium, assembly GCA_018649665.1. Classification (GTDB taxonomy): domain Bacteria; phylum Chloroflexota; class Dehalococcoidia; order Lucifugimonadales; family Lucifugimonadaceae; genus Lucifugimonas. The sequence goes on from JABIHL010000159.1 coordinate 13,662, forward strand.
TAACTCCGGCTCCTGATCCGTGCATTGCGTCGACTATCACCTTTAAGGGCTTTGCCTTGATCGGTGCGACATCGATTACTCGGTGGAGTTGCTCGATATAAGGGGTGATGACATCGAAGACGGTGTTACTGCCTGGTTCGCCTGTTGCACCGGGGTCTTTGCCATCGAGAACGTCGGCGAGGTGCTCTTCGATCTTGGCTACTTCGGTAGGGGTTGCTGATCCACCGGCAGATGATTTCACTTTGAACCCATTCCACTCTGGTGGATTATGGCTGGCGGTAATCATCACGCCGTTGGCTGCCGAGTGGTCGACTACTGCGAAGCTACACGCCGGGGTCGGGGCGGCAACATCGAACATGTGGGTGTCGATGCCGTAGCTGTTAACTACTTCGGCTACTGCTTGGGCGAATCTTGGTGAACCGTATCGAGTGTCGAATCCGACTACTAACCCTTGGTCAGCTCTGCCGGTCGCTACTAGGTTCCTTGCAACTGCTTCGCCACATGCCCGCACATTGGAAAAGGTGAACTCTTGGGCGATGATCGCTCTCCAGCCATCGGTTCCAAATTTTATTTGGGGGCGTTCAGTCATGCTGGAGTTGCCTTATCTCGTTAAATAGTTCGGGGCAGTCTGCATCATTACAGACTGCCCCGAGTTTATTCGAGCTAACGAACGGGTACTAGGCTTTTAGAGCCTCGACTCGATCGAGTTTCTCCCAAGGGAGATCCAGATCATCTCGTCCGAAGTGACCGTAAGCAGCTGTCTGCTGGTAGATCGGACGTCGTAGATCGAAGTGATCGATGATCGCCTGAGGTCGAAGGTCGAAGTTGGCTTTCACCAGTTCAACGAGCTCGCTCTCGGGTTTGTTGCCAGTTCCCTTAGTGTCGACCTGAATCGAAATCGGAGTTGAAACGCCAATGGCGTATGACAACTGAACTTCGGCTCGTTCGGCAAGACCAGCGGCTACTAGGTTTTTTGCGACCCAGCGAGCTGCGTATGCTGCTGAACGGTCGACCTTCGTTGGGTCCTTACCAGAGAAAGCGCCTCCGCCGTGGCGAGCGCTTCCACCGTAGGTATCTACGATGATCTTTCGTCCAGTTAGCCCTGCATCACCAACCGGACCACCAATTACGAATCGACCCGATGGGTTGATGTAGTACTTGGTGTCGGCGTCGAGCAGGTCGGCTGGAACAACTTCCCGAATGACGTGTTGCTGAATATCGGCTGCGATCTGTTCGTTGGTTGCGTCGGGATCGTGCTGTGCCGAGATGACGATGGTGTCGACTCGAACTGGCTTGTGATCTTCGGTGTATTCGACTGTTACCTGACTCTTAGTGTCGGGTCGGAGGTAAGAAATCGTGTTGTTGCGTCGAACATCCGACAATCGTTTTGTTAGTCGGTGTGCGAGATCGATCGGAAGCGGCATGAACGAAGGAGTTTCATTGGCAGCGTAGCCAATCATCATTCCTTGGTCACCGGCTCCGACTTCATCGGCAGCGTCTTCGCCTCGAACTTCGAGTGCTTCGGTTACGCCGGCTGAAATATCGACCGACTGTTCGTCGAGTGCGATAAGAATGGCACATGCGTCGCAATCGAATCCGTAGGAAGGATCGTCGTAGCCAATCTTTCGAATGGTGTCTCTAACGATTCCGCGGATATCGACATCTGCGTTTGTCGTGATTTCTCCGAATACCAGTACGAGACCGGTAGTAACGGAAGTTTCACATGCGACTCGGCTCATAGGATCTTGAGCGAGGAGTGCATCCAGAACACCGTCGGAAATCTGGTCGGCCATCTTATCGGGATGACCTTCGGATACAGATTCCGAGGTTAGTAAGTAGTTTGTATTGACCATATTTAACTTTGAATAGTCTGTGTCGTAGATATGCCCCGGCAACTCCTTTACGGAATTGCCGGGGTCATTTTAGCCAGTTATCTAGCCAGGGGGAGGTTAAGTTCCGACTTCCCAGCTGTTTAGGTAAACGTCTTGCTCTTTAGTAAGCGTGTCGTAAGACATGCCCATTGCGCCGAGCTTGAGGCTTGCGATGTCGGTATCGACTTCGGCAGGCAACGTGTACACACCGGGGTCGAGCTTCTTGTAGTTCTGCATGATGTACTCACCAGCAAGTGCCTGGTTAGCAAAGCTCATGTCCATTACTGAAGGTGGGTGACCTTCGGCTGCGCCAAGGTTGATCAATCGACCCTGTGCGAGAAGGAAGATCTTGCGACCATCTTCAACCGTGTACTCCTCGACGAACTCTCTGACTGAACGCTTGGCTTCAGACATTGCTTCGAGTGCTTCAACGTTGATTTCGATGTTGAAGTGACCCGAGTTGGCAACAACTGCGCCATCTTTCATGTTTTCGAAGTGCTTGCCATCAATGGCCTTCATACCGCCAGTAACGGTAAGGAAGATGTCGCCGACTTTGCTGGCTTCGTCCATGCTCATGACCGAGTGGCCATCCATGACTGCTTCAAGAGCCTTCACAGGGTCGACTTCACACACAACGGTGTGGGCACCCATGCCTTTGGCTCGCATTGCAAAGCCCTTGCCACACCAGCCG
>JABIHL010000160.1 GCA_018649665.1 Chloroflexota bacterium
AGTGGGATGCCCTGTCTCAACGTCCCCTTCCGGATGGAAGGGCTAGGGTAGGAGACTTGCAGCTAGCGACCAAGTCGTCCGACGACGCCCGGAGCTATGATGACTCGGCTCCGCGGCGCAGTCTCCCCCTCTAACTCCCCAACTCTGGGGGAGGACTTGTTGGTTGCCATCAACGCAGCAGCTATCCCCTTCCGGATGGAAGGGCTAGGGTAGGAGACTTGCAGCTAGCGACCAAGTCATCTGATGACGCCCGGAGCTATAACGACTCGGTCACGCTCTTCTCGTTAGTCGTGCTCGTGATTGCTCTAAAACATTCTTTGTGCAAATTCACCCACCGTAATCACATCTTTCGCCAACTTAAGCGCACACCTTGGGGTTTGTTTGAGTGGATCTTCAGTTCAACTGCTCCTATCGGGTCATCGTTTGTTCTGGGGCTGAATGAGCTAGTTGGGTCGTTTGGGCGACGCTGTAGGACTACTGTCGGTAGGTAGGAACACGCAATCTTGTTGTACGGCACACCTTTCTCACACATTGGTGCGACTAATACGCAACATCGAAGAGTTTCGAGCGATAAATATGAAAATCACATTCAGACGACGACAGTACCGAACAGTTCAACCTAATCGAAGCAATCGCAAATTGGCGAAGGTATCGACGAAAGTCATGATCGCTGCCCGCTCTGCTCGATTTATCGAGACTATTGCAGAATCGGTCACTAAGAATCCGTTGACGGCGATGACCGGTGGCGCTCAGGACCGTGAATCCGCTATCGAGCGTGCGGTTCTCCTTCGACCTGACGTAGCGATTATCGATATCGATCTTGGCTACGAACTTGGCGGTATCGATGCAGCGTTTGCTCTTCGTAAGATCAACCCAACGCTGGGAATCGTGATTGTTTCACCGTACTCAGATCCTGAACGGCTAGCGATGGTTCCTACAGGACTTGGGCTCGAATGGTCATATGTACTGACATCTACTGCACGCAAGCCTGAATTACTGGCAAAAGCGATTCAGGGTGCTGCGTGGGGCATTCCATTCGTTGATCCTCGAATCGACCGAGATTTGCTCGGTGTTGTCGAGAACTCAGTTGATTCGATTCTTGATCGCATTCTTGAAGGATCGACTAAAGATCGCCGTGAAGCCGCAAAGGAATCTCGGGGCCAGCTGTTCCGATGGAATGGTCAAGTTCAGACATTCAAAATTCCTGAGACTGATGGCGCTGAAGAGATTGCTGTTACGAAGGCGGAGTTTTAGTAAATGCTGAACACTCGAGACCTTATTCCTACGATCCGTGGCGGCAGTCGGCCTGTGCTGCGTACCGGGCTAAAAACCCGGTCGCCACGAGTTCGTTTGGTGACTCCAAGAGTGAACTTTTCAGTTCACGGAGATGTGTTTGTTTTGATCGACGCTGAGAGCGATCACGAGCCCATTGGCGGTCTCAATGTTGAAATTCAGATTGATGAAGATGTGCTGATTGCTGCGAAGTACTCACCGCACTCTGGCTACTACGGCGCTATTTGGGACAGTTCGGGGGCGAGTGCGGATACTATGCACAAGCTCGTCGTAAAAGTAACTGACTCGGACGGTAACTCGAAATCTACGTTCACTACTGTGGCTGTTGGATAGAACACGAATGATTCAAAATACTATAAATTCCGCTCAAGATGAATCTTCGGTTTCGAACGAGAAACCTGGTACACGATTCAGTCGAACTTTCCTGACGGTTATTTCAACTCTTATGTTTGGGATGTTGATAGGCGCTGTTTTTCTGGCTACCAGTTACGAAAAGGGCGATGGTCTTTCAGGCTACGAACGTGAGGCAATTTCAGTAGTTTCGATGCAAAACGAAATTACTGATGGTTGGAACGAGATGGTTGATACGTTCAATGTGGCTTCGGTGACATCTGAGGATGACCATGTGGTGCTATATGCGCTGAGTCAGCAGACTGCCCGAGTGCTCATTTCAGATTCGCAGGCAGTGATCAACCGATGGAGTGCTATCGATGTTCCGGATGAGCACGCTGTTTCGCACGGACTTGGTTTGGATGCTCTGAGGGCGACTCAGGATGGGTTGATCCTGTTCGATGAGTTCTTCCAGAATGCTCTCGATACGATGGTGGCGGATCAGATTCGCTCGGAAGAGGCTTCTGAGAAGTTGGTCCACGCTCGTGATCTCTGGACTCAGGCTGCCGCCGCAGCTGCTACCGAAGGTTAGAAGCCGGTTGCTTCTATCGATCTATTTCTTCTGTAGCGATTTCTTCCCATATTTGATCGACGTATCGGTATGAGATGCCGCAGTGGCTACACGTTTTGAATATGAGCGTGGCGTTTGCACTGACATCGACCGGGACGATCGAGAAGTTGTGTCGGTTGTCGTTCGAACCGGGTATGCAATCTGTCATTTATTGTCTAGCTCCATTGAAGCGCGGCCGTTGTCTTCGAAAAATGATGGTGTGCCGTCGTTTAGTGCGGCGATCAGCTGCACGCTGATATCGGGTATAACAGGCAATTCTGCCAATTGTTCTATCGAAACCCATTCGACGGCGACCTCATATAGGTCGGGTTTATCGGGCAATCTAGGCTTGCTGCCCGGCTTGAGAGTGCATTCGAAGAACAGTTTCAAGAAGTGCGTTTTACCGTAGACGTATTCGACTTCGAATGGGGCTGATTCTGCGGTAACTAACAGGCGCCCTACTTGAACATCGGCGTCGGTTTCTTCTTTTACTTCCCGTGCGGCAGTTTTGCGAAGTGTTTCGCCTTCTTGGTGACCGCCACCTGGGTAGTTGTAGTGAGGGCCGTGTTCGTCATCGAATTTGACGAGCAATATTTTGCCGTCTTGAATGATGATCCCTGCTGCGCCGACTCGGACTGATCTTTCTTTAGCCATAAGCGGCTATGTTAATCGCGATAGCCGTCGAGTGCGTTGGCTCGCATATAGTCCTTGTCGAGTTCGATTCCGAGGCCGGGTCGGTCTGAGAGGTAGATTTTGTCGCCTCGGATATCAAGTGGGTGGTCGATCATTACGTCGTAAGCGTTGAGTTTTGCTCGCGATGTTTCGACTCGATAGTGGTTAGGCACTGATGCCATGGCGTGCGCACCGGCGAGGACGTTGATAGGTCCGCTGGCGTCGTGGGGTGAGATCGGAATGTAGTACGCCTCGGCCATCGTGGCGATCTTCTTGATTTCACTGATTCCACCGGTCCACGTGACGTCGGGCATGATGAAATCGGCGAGTTCGTTTTCTAGAATCGGAATGAATTCCCAGCGGGTGTGAATCCGTTCACCGACACAGATTGGAACGTTTACGTTGTCGCGAACTTGCCTGAGGGCGTGCGTGCTTTCGACGGGAACCGGCTCTTCGAACCAGAATATGTTGTAGGGCTCGAGCGAGCGGGCGAGTCGGATGGCGGTTGGGGCATCGAATCTACCGTGAGCGTCGATGAGGATTTCGAAATCCGGACCTACAGCTTCTCGAATTCCGGCTATGCGTTCGACGCTGAGGTTTTCTGCCTCGGCACTGAGTTGTCCTGTTAGGTAGCCGTTCGATTCTTCAGTGTGGTGCGGGTAGAAGGGGTCGGTCTTCAGAGATTTTTGGCCTGTGGCGACGATGGCTTTCGCGTGTTGGATCATGTCTTCGACGGATGATCCGTCTTCAGGGTGACAGTAGATCGGGATGCCTTCACGAACAGGGCCGCCGAATAGTTCAGATATTGGTAGGCCGAGAACTTTGCCTCGGATGTCCCAGAGGGCGATGTCGATGCCGGAGATGATGTTCGTTGTTGCTCCGCGTGATCCCATATAGGTGAATGAGCGGAATATTTTGTTCCAGATCATTTCTATAAGCCTTGGGTCGTCACCTTCGATTAGGTCACTGACGTGCCTGAGTGAGGCGCAGACAGCTCGGTTGGAGACTGCTGACGTTCCGGTTATTTCACCCCAGCCTGTGACGCCTTCGTCGGTATTCACTTCGACGTAAACGTACTCACGGTTACGAATATGGCTGTCGTTGGCGGTGTCGAGGTACGGGGTTGGTGCTTCGACAAGCCATGGGGTGACTTTTGTGATTTTCAAGGGGGTGGCTCCGGGCGGTAGTAGTGCGAAATGCACGACGGAATCGTATGCCGGAAGTGTTGGAATGTCGAGGGAATTCCGTCAAAGAAAAAGACCCCGCATGATGCGAGGTCTTTTTTGAGTTCGAGATGGTAGCCCCGCGGAGAATCGAACTCCGGTCTCAGCCTTGAAAGGGCTGTGTCCTAACCGCTGGACGACGGGGCCGTGCGTTGTGAATGAGCGGCTTCTCAGCGACGGTCATTTTAAGCACTAATTATCAGCATACCGCAGAGTTTGTTAAACGGCGATTTGTGGAGGCTGCCAATTTTAGGTTTTGCGGTCGTTTGCGTTAGTCGCGCTCGTTACTGGCGTAACTCGGCTCCGCGTCGCAGTCTCCCCCTCTAACTCCCCCACTCTGGGGGAGGACTTGTTGGTCGCTACCAATCCTGTAAACGCTCCCCTTCCAGACGGAAGGGCCAGGGTAGGAGACTTGAGACGCGTGACTGAGTCGTTCGACGACGATGGAACCTAACGCCAACGCGGAGCCGAGTCGTCCGACGACGACCGCGACTAACGAACACGCCCAAACACCAAACGCGAAAAGGCCCCGAGAAATAAATCCCAGGGCCTATTCATATTTCGATCAAACCCCCAAAATCCATCCTCCCCCAGAGTGGGGGAGTTAGAGGGGGAGACTGC
>JABIHL010000014.1 GCA_018649665.1 Chloroflexota bacterium
CTCCGCCCGCGTTCTTAATCTGAAAGGGGCGCTGATTCGAATAGGCGTCAGTCACGGTAGCACCTGCATGTGTGCTTTGGTTCTACGGGACCAGTGACTTGCCGCTGGTGGAGATTGTTTTGAGACCAAGTAACGTTCGTGCCGCAATCAACAATGGCACAATTTCACACAGCTTAACGGTGACCTTCCCAGAGCCGACTATTGCCGAGTGGGCGGGTTACGCGGGTTTTGACGGGCTTCATCTTGATATGGAGCACGGTGTATTCGATTGGGAATCGGCAGAGATGATGTGCCGGGTCGCTGATATGCACGGAATGACCTGCACAGCTCGTATCCCCAACACTGAGAACGACACAATATTGCGAGCATTCGATCGTGGATTGATGGGAATTCTGTGCCCGCACGTCGATAACGCCGAGCAGGCGCAACGAATCGCAAATGCTTCACGATTCGGACCCGAAGGCGAACGTTCGTTTGGCACTTCACGCGGTCGTGACTATGGCATGACCGGAAAATCTCCAGCTGAGTACATGGCGGAATTTAACCGGGAAGTGACGGTGGCAATTCAGATAGAGACGAAGAACGCTGTCGACACTATCGAAGAAATTTTGGATGTTGAAGGCATCGATATGATCACGTTTGGGCCCCAAGATCTAGCACAGTCGCTTGGTCACCCCGGGCATGCAGATCACCCAGAGGTACTTGAGGCGATGGAATCGGTTGTCGCTGCTGTTCATGCGAGAGGGCGGCTGATGTCCTCTGACGTAGAAAAGGGTATAAACCTGGTTCAGTGGCTGCCTGCTCAACTCAAAGACTGGCTCGACAACTCACGATCTAGTTAGACGCTAATTATCTATCTACATTTAAACAAAAATCGATTCGACAAACAGAAATATGACTTCAGCTAATTCAAATACGAAATTCGAGCCAGTCGCCGGTTGGGCGAAGCTTCCGATGGGTGTGACGTTCAGAGGAGACGCTACTTCTATCGCTGTCGACTCGAAGGACAACGTTTACGTATTCAATCGCGGTACTGAACCGATCGCCGTGTTTGATACCGATGGAAATTTCGTTCGTGGAATGGGCCACGGCGATTTTGTGCGTCCGCACGGCATTGAGATCGACTCGGACGACAACCTATATCTGGTCGATGACGATGGACATATCGTGCAGAAGCGAACGAATGACGGAGAAGTTATCTTCACACTCGGTACGAAGGGCGAACCGTGCGAATGGCAGAGTGGCGGAATGTTCAATCGCCCAACCGACATAGCCATTCATCCGGGAACCGGAGAGCTATTCGTTTCCGATGGATACGGTAATTCCCGAATTCACAAGTTTGATCCAGATGGCAAGCACATGACTTCTTGGGGTGAATCGGGAACTGATCCTGGTCAGTTCAGTCTGCCGCACAACATCAGTATGCTCGGAACCGACAAAGTGGTTGTCGCCGACCGTGAGAACTTCCGACTACAGATATTCACGACCGACGGTGAATTCGTTGAGCAAATTCACATTCATCACCCGATGTCGGTAACGCAGGGTAAGGGCGATGACACGGCTTTGTACGTCGGTGAGATGATTCCGCCTCCGGTGCAGCAGGGTGTGCCGAATCTGGGCGCAATGATCGCGGTATTGTCGGCTGAAGGAGAATTCTTGCAGCATTTGGGTGGTCCATTGCCGGGTGAAGGCGTGGGGCAGTTCACCGCACCGCACGGTGTATCGACCGATTCGCAGGGATCGGTCTATGCGGCAGAGGTTGCGTGGACGAACTATTTCTCAAGTCCAGAAAACTCAGGAACAGATGTAAAACCATTGGGCGAAGTTGTGAGCCTTCGTAAGTGGAGACGGGTTTAGAAGGAACGCGAATCTACTTTTCGGCGACTTACGCACACGATTTCTTATCAATTTTCAATTCGGTCAGTTAGCTAGGAATAATCATGGTCAACGCAGCAACATCAGCAACGGTTTACGAGCCAGTTCCGTACTGGGCAAAACTTCCGCACCCTATGTTCTTCAAGGAAGCGACTTCGGTGGCGGTCGATTCTAACGACAATGTGTATGTGTTCAATCGGGGCGACCATCCGGTCATTGTTTTCGACAAGAACGGAAACTTCCTTGAGACATGGGGAGCGGGCGAATTTATACGTCCTCACGGAATTACGATCGATGCCGACGATAATCTTTATCTCGCTGATGACGACGCTCACATGGTCGAGAAGCGTACTAAAGAAGGCAAGCTAATCTACCGATTGGGAGAGAAGGGCAAAGCAGCCGCGTGGCAGGAGGGCGACCCGTTCAATCGTCCGACTCACGTTGCTATTCACCCTGAATCAGGCGATCTGTTCATTTCTGACGGCTACGGCAACTCACGAGTTCACAAATTCGATTCTGATGGCAAACACATCACTTCTTGGGGTTCGCCAGGTTCGCTAGAAGGTCAGTTCTCGCTTCCGCACAATATTGCGATGAACGGAACCGACAAAATTACGGTCGCTGATCGAGAAAACTTCCGTCTTCAGACATTTACTACAGACGGCGAATTCGTGAAGCAGATTCACTCGCATCGTCCGATTGCAATCACTAACGGCAAGGGCGCCGATACCAACTTGTACGTTGCTGAGGCAGGACCTCCTCCGGTACAGGAGGGCGTACGACGCCTTGGACGCCGGGTTGTGGTGATGGATCGAGAGGGCAACGAAGTCACTCGATTCGGGAATGAACTCGGTGGCGAGGGGCACGATCAGTTCATTGCGCCTCATGCAATGGCGGTCGACTCTGAAGGCTCTGTATACGTCGCTGAGGTTTCGTACACGGCGTTCGGATCGCAACAGGATCCTGTTCGAGAAGTAACTAGCTTGCGCAAATGGGCGCGGGTGAGCGGATAACGTCTGAACGTTTTCTTATTAGGAGTGAACGATGAGTCCTGCAGCCGGAAAATTATCGAGTAAAGAAATTGATGAGTTTTTGGCGCAGCCGATCATCGCTCGTATCGGAACTGTAAAACCCGACGGCTCCCCTCACGTTGCGGCAATGTGGCAGCAGTGGGATGGCGAGTCGATGTGGGTTATTCCTCGCAGCAAGTCGAGTTGGTACGAAAACCTGAGTCAGGAAGCACGCGTCTGCATTTTGTGTGCTGATGACGTTGACCCAGCACACACGCGAGTGACGGTCGAAGGCGTTGCTGAAGTGGTTGAAGGGCCAGTTGCCCTAGTGGGGCGCACGAAAGAAATCGCTGATGAGATGGCTATTCGGTATATGGGGCCGGATGGCCCGACCTACGCTGCGAAGACGGCTGATCGGTTGAGGTATCTCGTGAAGGTGACGCCAACGAAGATTACTTCGTGGCGTGGCGAATGGCATCCTCGGTACATCGTTACCGAGAGCGACTAGTTGCCTATTTGCTGGGTTTGTGTGAGTTTTTAGAAGCCCAGATTCTGATTTGAGTGCCGTGTTCCTGATAGTGAAGCACAGTGCAGGAATCGATCAATTCGCGAAACGGGTCGAACGGTTCAAAGTAGGCACTCGGTGCTTTCGATAGTTGATCGCGCAGCGATCGATGCACATCTTCCAATTGTTCAAGGGTTTGGCGCGGGGTATTGTCTTTTTTTCGCAACGATTCTTGAGCGTTGAAACGATCAACATCTCCGACTGGCTCGATAGCGCCTCGGTCAAGTGAATTGACCAATTCCCATTCCCATGTAGTTATGTGACCGACGATGTCGTTTGTGGACATGCCTTCATAAACGCCTGCGACCGACATGTCTTCAACGTGAAGACGGTCAAGGGAGTTTCTGAATTGTCGCCAGTTATCGTCAATGGCAGCCAAAACGGCGTTTTTAAGGTCTTTCATGCGTGATAGCTCCGGGTGTGGCGTTAGTCGCGGTCGTCATCGGATGACTTGGTCGCGGGTCGCAGTTCTCCTATCCTAGCCTTTCCGTCTGGAAAGGGACTGATTGGTGCATATGAGTGTCGATGGCTATAGGCGATTGCGTTGACAGGATACGTTGGGGAGGCTAGCGTGGCGAACCCGCGTGGATGCACACGTTTCGAACTCTCTAATCTGATGGTGGCAAAGATATGACGATGGTTGGCGAAGGCAAATTTCAATACGAAGTAGACCGAGATTGGCTACGACACAAGCCAGCGTTCTGGGAACTTGGTGCCTGTGCCGACGTCGGTGTCGACTCTCAAGATCGTGTGTGGCTGTTCAGTCGCTCAAAGCACCCGGTTACTTGCTGGACCCCCGAAGGGCAGTTCATCGGTTCATGGGGAGATCTCGGACTTGATACGGACGAATTCCGTGTTCCACACGGGCTGTTCATCGATGGTGACGATAATATCTGGCTTGCCGATCACCAGACGCACCAGCTAACGAAGCACAACGAGAACGGCGAGGTGCTGATGGAACTGGGTACACACGGATACGCCGCAATTACCGTGACAACCACTAACGAACAAGGTTCGCCGTTCAACAATCCAACCGGGTTGGCTACCGACTCAAGCGGGCGACTATTTGTGTCCGACGGATACGGTAACCGCCGTGTTCACCGTTTCAGTGCCAACGGCGATCTCGAACATTCTTGGGGTGAAGCTGGAAAAGGACCTGGACAGTTCTCGATTCTCCATAAAGTTGGAGTCGATAAGAACGACAAGGTTTACATCTGCGACCGTGAAAATAACCGCATTCAGATATTTGATACCGACGGCAACTACCTAAACGAGTGGACCGATCTGGTTGGTCCCGGAGACATCTTCTTCAAGGACGATGTTGCGTACGTGGTAGAGCAGGGCGGCGGAAACGGCGTGTCGATCTGGACGCTTGATGGCGAACTGATCACACGGTGGCGCGGCAATCCCGATGCAACTCAGGCTGCGCACGGCGGTTGGTACGATTCGAAGGGCAACTTATACATCGCAGAAATCGGCGATCCCGGCGGAGGCCAGCGGGTTACTAAGTTCAGCTTGGTTTAGCGGTTGGGCGCTGGCGGTCGATAATTGAGGTTGCGACCACTACGCCTCGGGGCAGTCGTGTTCGATGCCTGATAGCACCAGGTGAGTCGCATTCACGTGGAAGCCGTGTCGTTCGTGCACGCTGTCGATGAACTCCTGCACGAGTTCGTCGTCGAGTGGGAGCGTACGGCCGCAGCTGGTGCATTGGAGATGGTGGTGATTCGACTGGCTGATCCATTCGAACACGGTATCGCCC
>JABIHL010000015.1 GCA_018649665.1 Chloroflexota bacterium
CCGGTGGCGTTCTCGTTAGTCGCGCTCGTCATCGAATGACTCGGCTCCGCGGCGCAGTCTCGTTAGCTCCGGGCGTCGTCGAACGACTCAGTCACGCGTCGCATTCTCGTTAGTAGCGCTCGTCATCGGATGACTCGGCTCCACGTCGCAGTCTCCCCCTCTGACTCCCCCACTCTGGGGGAGGATCGATTGTTCTACTGGCTTCGGATGCTCGAATCAGCCCGCAACTACCAATGTCATCCTGAATTCATTTTCAGGATCTTTCTCCCCCTATTTGCAGCGGTGTATTTTCGTTAGATTCGGACGATGGCGTTCTCGTTAGTCGCGCTCGTCATCGAATGACTCGGCTCCGCGGCGCAGTCTCGTTAGCTCCGGGCGTCGTCGGATGACTTGGTCGCGCGTCGCAGTCTCGTTAGTCGCGCTCGTCATCTAACGACTCGGCTCCGCGGCGCAATCTCCCCCTCTTGCTCCCCCACTCTGGGAGGGAGGACCGTTTGGTTCGGGCGTTGTCGGGCGGCTTGGTGTAGAGGCGTAATCTATTCGTCTCTTGACCTGTTTTTGAATGAGGTGGGGCGATTATTGAAGCGTGATCTGGTTAGCTAAGGTCGACTATTGTTGCGCCGTTGCCGCCGCGGTTTCTTGGGGCTGCGCTAAACGATGCAACTAGTGTGTGCTTCGAGAGCAGGAGGCGAATGGATTCCCTAAGAGTGCCTGTTCCATCGCCATGGATGATCCTCACACTTGTTAGGCCTTGAATCGAGGAGTCGTCGATGAACTGTCTGACGATATCGTCTGCTTCGTGCACTCGTGAGCCGCGAATGTCCAATTCGCCAGAAGTGTTTGCCGCTTCACCAGCTGTAATCGTGTTGATCGTGATATTTGGCAGTTCGTTGGGTGATTTCTTCGCCTTCACTGGATCGGCTGCTTTTATTAATCGCAACTGCCGTTCGTTCAGTTCGATTCGAGAATTACCCATCATCAGTTCGACGGTTCCGCCAGAGCTGACTTCGATTACAGATGCCCGAACATTGAGGCCTTTGATTTCGACTTCATCGCCCGGTTGGAGAGGTCGATTGTCGTCGACATCGTCAGTCTTGCCGACTTTCTCGGCAGGAGCAACAGGAAGCCAGGTAGGATCGGAGAATTGACTTCGGACTCTACCGATGGCTCGCTTCGCCACTTCGAGATCATTGTCGTTCTTGGCTTTGGTTACGATCTTGCGGAGCGATTGCTGGATCTTTTCGGTTTCACGCTTTAGCTCCATGCGTGATTTTTCGATCATATCTTCTTGCGCACGGGTTACATTTTTAAGCTTGTACTGAAGATCTTTCCGAGCCGTTTCCGCTTCTATCTTGGCTTGTTCGGCTTCGGCGAGCATTCGGCTAGCTTCTGCACGTTCTCGTTGAAGCTGTTGAAGAATGGTTTCCGCTTCGGCGCGAGACGGGTCCATCATCGATTGGGCGTGGTCGAGCACGTGACTGGGCATGCCGAGGTGCCGAGCGACGTGAATGGCGTAGCTTCGACCGGGGATGCCCATAAGCACTTGGTAAGTCGGGCGCATAGTGTCGGGATCCAGCTCGACGGAAGCGTTTGCGAAATCTTCTGATTCGGCGGCAAATTCGGCGACTGTTCGGTAGTGCGAAGTGATCGCAATCGGCATGTCGTTTTCGGCGGCGTGAGCCAGAACTGCCCTTGCTAGTGCGGAGCCTTCTTCGGGATCGGTTCCGGTGCCGAGTTCATCAAGCAGTATCAGCGAGTTTGGCGTTGCTTCAAGTAGGATTTCGATTACTCGACCCATGTGAGACGAGAATGTTGAGACTGATCGTTCGATTGACTGTGAATCTCCGATATCGGCATAGACTGCATCGAAGATCGCCAACTCTCCATCGCTCACTGGCACTTGCATTCCTGACTGGTGCATTAGTGCGAAGAGTCCGATTGTTTTGATCGCAACTGTTTTACCGCCGGTATTGGGTCCGGTTATGATAAGACCACGGAAACCGGGGCCGATGTTGATTGTGATCGGAACGGCGTCGCTGCCCAACAAAGGGTGGCGGGCGCCAACGAGATTGGCGACATTGTCGGATCCCGCCGGCATGGTTTCGATGCGGCGTGCTTTCATGGAAGCGCCGAGTCTGGCTCGTGCCGTGATGAAATCGAGTTCAGCCGCGGCTTCGATTGCGATAATCGCTTCGTCTTCACGATCGCCGATTAGTCGGGAGAGTCGACGAAGTATGCGTTCTTCTTCTCGCTTCGCTTCGGCTGCTGTTTCTCGCCAGTCGTTACAGAGTTCAACAGCCTTGAATGGTTCGACAAATAATGTTGCACCGCTGCCTGAAACGTCGTGGACGATGCCCGGCACGGATTCACGGGCATCGGCTCGAACTTCTAGCACGAGTCGTTCACCTCTGGTGGCGATCGCACCTGACTGGAGGGATGCTCTGATTGATGAGCTTTGGGCGAGGCGTTCCATTGCTCGCATCACTCGTTGGAAGGTTTTACTGACGTTTGCGCGGAGGCGAGCGAGTTTGGGAGTTGCTGAGCTGAGTACTTCTCCTCGGTCGGAGATCGACTTGAATATTTCTTTGCCTAGATCTCGTAGATCGGGAATATCGGCGGCGATAGATTCGAGTAGTTTCGCCCGGCCTTTCATGGATACGACTGTGTTGCGTGCCGACCAAACAGAATCGAGCAGGTGAAGCACGGATACGATTTCTTCGCCGGTGAGCATTCCGTCGATGGCGCCTCGATGGAGTAGTTCACGAGGGTCGCGTGCGCCTACTAATCCGATGTCGCCTACGGTTTCGAGCATTAGGGCTGCTTGGGCAGTTTCGTTTTGCAATCGCTTGACAACTTCGATGTCGATAGTTGGTCGAGTGGCGAGCGCCATCTCACGTGACATGAAGAAGCGCGTGCGATTGGCGAGCAGTTCTCGAATATTGGTGAATTCGAGAAGCTCCCATGCCTGCAGTTGCAGTTCGGAAACGTCAGAGAACTCTGCTTCACTGGCGGTCTCGGTAGATTGCGATATTTCGGAGATGTTGTTGTTTGTACTCATAGTGCAACGACGATTGTAGGACGGATCGGTTGTTTATACTCGGGTTGCTTCGTGAAATAGGTTCAAATAGTAGTAGTGGTGATGAAAAATGATCACGCCTGAAGTAAATATTGGTGCTCAACCGACGCTTGATTCTGCCGAGCAGCAGATTGTAGTCAGTATGTCGGCACTGCTTGCCCGAGCTGGAATCGAGTATCGAGGTCGGTTTGTCGAGGTGGATGGTAATCGAATTCATTACCTCGATTACGGAGACGGACCTCCTGTGCTGTTGATGCACGGTGGTGGCGCGGGATCTGCGATTTGGTTTAGGCAGATTGAAGTGCTATCGAGGACTCATCGTGTGATTGCACCCGATCATCCTGTTTTTGGATTGTCGGAGCAGGTTGCGTACGAAGCGCCGTTTGTTGGGAATTCGGTTCGGTATGTGAACGGGTTTATGGACGCGGTGGGAATCGCTACTGCGGATGTTGTTGGGTTGTCGCTAGGTGCTCAGATGGCGATTGGCGTGGCTATCGAGAGTCCAGAACGGGTTCAGAAGCTGGTTGTTATCGATTCGTCGGGACTAGGCAAACAATTTCCGCTTTTGTACAAGCTGGCTAACTTGCCGGTGCTTGGTCGGATGGTGGTTCGACCGAATAGATGGGGGCAAGACAACTATTTCAAAACAATGGAAGTTGTCGATTCCGAGTTCGAAGATGCCGGTGTGTACAAGCAATACGCCCACGATGTGACGCTCACGGACGGGCATGCAGCGGCGATGCGTTCAAGCGTTTCAGTGATTACTAATTTTGGCGGCCAGAAATCTATATTTTCTGACGACGAACTTCGTTCTATCGCTGCACCGGTATTGGCGATCTGGGGTGAGCGTGATCCTTTGTTTCCGGTAGAGCATGGATATCGATTGGCGGAATTAGTGCCGAATTCGAGTTTGCACGTGATTGAAAACACGGCTCATGTGCCACTGCTGGACAGGCCAGACGAAGTGAACGAGCTTATTTTAGGATTCCTCTAGAGACGGTTAACTCCCGAGAGTATCGCCGATTTTCAGATCGACCGATTCTGCCCATTCGGCTGCGTTGATTTTTTTACCACCGGCTGCTTTTACGCGCCCTACTGCGACAGATCCGTCGGTTGAAGCGATGATGATTTTTTCGACACCCACTTCGATTACCGCTCCTGCGCTGTGTCCTGACGAACCATAAGAGGAACGAGCGGCGTCGTAGAGAAACAGCTTCGTGGCATTGTGAGTGGTGTTTGCGCCCGGTTGAGGGTCGGCACCCCGAATCATGTTGAACACGGTGTCGATGCCTGCTGACCAATCGACCACGACGTCGCTGGCTTTGCACCAACTCTCGTAGGTCGCTTTTGATTCGTCTTGAACGAGTTTTGGTGCTTCGCCTTTACGAACTAGATCGACTGATTCGATCATGGCTTGTACACCGAGCGGGAAGAGTTTGTTGAAGTAGACGCTGCCGAGTGTTGCTTCGGGAGCGATTTCAACTTGTTTTTGCATTAGAACAGGACCGGTGTCGAGTCCTTCGTCTGGCCAGAATATGGTGAGTCCGGTTTCGGTTTCGCCGTTGATTATGGGCCAGTTGATTGAACTGGGACCACGATGGAGCGGGAGCAGCGATGGGTGGTATTGAATGGTGCCAAGCGAGGGGTAGTTGATCATCTCCATTGGGACGATGTCGGTTACGAACGCCATGACGCAGAGTTCAGGTTCGAGCGCTTTGAACTGATCGACTGCTGGTTGATCGCGGAGTCGTGGGTGTTCGAATAGCGGTATGTCGAGATCGGTTGCTGCTGTCGAAATTGGGTCGGGTGATCGACCTTCCTTGGTTGGTGGTGCGAATACGCCTACGATTTCGTCATCCCCTTGTTCGACGAGTGCTTCGAGGACGGATTTTCCGAATGCGGATTGACCGATTATGGCTATTTTCATGTTTGCGTGATTAGCTCCTGGCGCCGTCGGACGACTTGGTCGCCGCTGCAATCTACCCATCCCCTAGCCCATGCCTTCGGCTTTTGGCCCGAAGGAAGGGGGACTGAATGTTCCAAGTATTGTTATTGTGACTTGGTTTTGCGATGTTTGGATTAGAGGCTGAGTAGTTCACCATCAGCTTCTTCGAGGATATTTCTAACACGATCTTGAGGTTGGTGTCGGTTAGCATTGGTTGTAGTTTGTGGATTTGAAGTACAAGTAAACGTTAATTGATCGGGAGAATTCGAATTTGACGTCGTCAGGACACACGCCGAACGAGCCGAGTAAGGCTGATATTGATTTTCCGCCCAAAACGGCTGCTGAGTTTTTCAATCGTGGTCTAAAGAACGCGCAATTGGGCATTCCTGATAAGGCTGCCTCGGATTTCGAAGAAGCTGCTTGGATGGAACCTGAAAATCATGAAATCCAGTTTAATCTGGGCGTTGCGTATCTTTCGATGGCGGATTTTGAACAGGCGATAAACAACTTCACTAAGGCGATAGAACTTAAACCTGGGGTTGCCGATATGTACGGAAATCGCGCAGTTGCACATGCTGCGATTGGCGAGGACGAGAAGTCAGAAGCTGACGTTGCCAAGGCAGTTGATCTCGGTGCTCCACCTGATGGGCTTGGCTCGGTTATCGACTACGTGAAAGCGCAGCGGAAGTAGCGCTTGATCTTGTGTGGAGCGCGCTTGCGCGTCTGTCACGCTTAGCTGGCTCGTTAGCGGCGTTGGGTGAGTCTGCTGATTGCCACGTCGCTGACTGCTCGCAATGACAGGGCAGCGACTACGGCGTGGGGTTTCGCCAGTCGGGATAGGCCTCATCGAGTTGGAGGCTTCGTAAGTACCGCCTTATCGAATCGAACGCGGCAACTAAATTCGCAGGTTGAGTCGTTGATGTTCGCCGTGTTGCTGAACTCAGGTGCTCTGCGAGGAACAGCGCCTCTGCTTTGGAGAGCGGGTTGTACTCGGTGTGCCGTTCGAGTAGCGAGTATTCGATTCCTGAAGATGTTAGCCTAGAGAACGCCCGAGCCGCTGCCAGATCACGTCGATCATGTGCAGGTGCGCCGTCGGGCCCGGTTCTGGGACGACGTATCAGTCCTGCGGTAATCAGCTTGTCGTAGAGATCGTCGTCGAGCCCGCTTTGGGTTAGGAAGTCTGCGATTGATATTGGCCCTGATGGCGTTGCTTGAGCTGGAGAAGTGGCAGAGCGATCGTCGGGTATGGCTGATGCAAGAGGCGAGGTTGGGTCGCCGTTCACTACCTGTTTGATTCCCTTTAGGTTCAGACCGGCTGCCTGCAGCTCTTTTATCTTGTCGATTCGATTTTCGAAGTCGGCTGGGTACAGTGCCCGAGTACGACTTGTTTTACGAGGTGGCGGCAGAACACCGATGCGAACGTAGTAGTTGATGGTGGCTGTCGTGACACCAGTTCGTTTCGACAGTTCGCCAACTGCGAGTGTTGCGCCGTCAGGTGAAGGAATCCCCGATGAACTCGGGGATTCTGTGATTTCTTTATTTCCTGAACTGGTCATGAGAACTGAGGTGGAACTATGGAAACCGATGTAGGCGATCGGGCGTAGCAGTAAATAGGGAGCGAGCCTTTTAGTCAGGAACCGTGCACCGGGCTAAAGGGTTCGCTTTCTTTAATTTTCGTGCAGGTTATACGAGTCGGTCTGAAGCATAACCGACCCACCGCGGCGATTGTGAGTACCTGCGTGGGGGAGTGGCAGTCTTATTCCCAGCGGAACATTTTGATTGCGATCGCAAAACTGATCACGATCCAGACGCCAAGACCTATCAATTCATTGCCAAGCGTTGTGATCGCCGCTCCTTCAACGGTGATTGCTCGCATGCCGTCTGCCAAGTAGGTCAAAGGTAGGTACTGCGACCACCGAGTTAGCCAATCGGGCATGACTGATAGTGGAAAGAAAACACCGGATAGGAACATCATCGGCATTGTGATTATGTTCGCTATGGGTGCTGCGGTTTCTTCGTTTTTGGCCCAGCCGGATACTGCGAGACCGATCGCTATAAATAGTGCTCCGCCGAGAAGTGCAAGGATCGTTAGGTCGAACCATGCACCGAGTCTTCCACCGCCGATGCTGACTCCCAGCACGATGGCTCCGACGATGACAAGCACATAGGTTTGCAGCACGACGACGATAGCCTTCGTCGTAAGTTGCCCTGCGAGGAAGTGTGCAGCTCCGATTGGTGTCGCTTTGAGTCGGCGTAGGACACCCTGAGATTTGAACCTGACGAGGGTGAATACGACAGTGAATAGCCCTGTCTGCATGATCGCCATGGCAGCAACTCCGGGGATTAACCATGCTTTGAAGCCTTGGCCCTGACCGGTGATTACTGAATCCGATATTCCGATTGCGTTCTCAACTCTGTATTCATCAGGAACCTGAGCTGTCTCTTTGAATACGGCGTCGGTTACTTTTTCGAGGATAGTTGCAATGACTGCTCGTTCTTGCTGGAATCGTTCATCGTAGGTGAATTTGATTTCGGCGAATTCACCCGGGATTCCGTAGTTGGCAGGAATTTCGATTACGGCGCGACTGCTACCAAATTCGAGCTCATGGTGCAGTTCGTCGAGCGTTCCCGTGCTGACGCTGAGTAGCTTTTGATCGCTGTTGCCTTTGAGCGCTTCGATTAGTGCTTGGGAAGCGTCGTTGTTGGCGGCATCGTAGATACCGACGTTTGGCGAGTCGTACTTATCGAAGTTCATCATTCCGAAGATGATCATGATGAGTAGCGGGAAGAACAATGCCCAGAACAATGCTTGTTTGTTCCGGAAGTACATTTTTAGAGAGGCGACTGTGAGTGCTAGATAGATTTTCATATTTTTTATTTGCGCTTTAGTCTCGAAGATCGTGGCCGGTTAGATTCAAGAACACGTCATCGAGAGTGGCTTCACGCACACGCTTTTCGGGCTTGAAACCTGTCGATAGAAGCTGGTCGATTAAGGCGTCGGGGGTGTCGAGGGCGATTATTTCGCCGTTTTCCACTACGGCGATTCGATCACAGAGCTCTTCGGCCTCTTCCATGTAGTGGGTCGTGAGGACGATGGTCGCTCCGCCCGCTTGAATCTTTCGCACAAGCTCCCAAAGTTGGCGTCGAGCTTGTGGGTCGAGACCCGTGGTTGGTTCATCGAGGAAGAGAACGACTGGATCGTTGACTAGTGCTACGGCGATGGAGAGTCGCTGTTTTTGTCCGCCAGAGAGTTCGGCATATTGGGCGTTCTTGCGATTATCGAGTCCGACTCTCGAAAGGATTTCTACCGGGTCAACTTTGGCTAGGTATAGCTTGGCGTAGAGATCAACGATTTCCGAAAGTTTTAACTTGTCGAAAAAGGCGTTCTGTTGGAGCTGTACTCCGATCATCGCTTTGACGGCGGTGGGATCGTCCTTGACGTTGACGCCGTTGATGATTGCGTCGCCTGAATCGGCGTCTCGCATTCCTTCGAGGATTTCGATGGTGGTAGTTTTTCCGGCACCGTTTGGTCCGAGCATGCCGAATACTTCACCGTGGCGAACTTCGAACGATATGCCGTTCACGGCGGTGATATCGCCGTACTTCTTGCGTAAGTCTTTTGCGACGATTACTGGATCGGTTGCGGTAGTCATTTAGTCAGGCGTCTCTCAGGATTGAACAACAATTTGGAGAATCGACGTTGAAGAGCGGAGAAATGAGGCGGAATGCGGGTAGAATCTGCGCTCAGTCGTTGCGCGAATAATGCGCCACGCACGAGTTTATTTGAATCAACGCACAAAGAGAATTCCAATTGAGTATTGAATATGTGAACTTCGGTACGGCAGGTGTGAGAGTCACGCCTATGGCTCTGGGACTGGGCTTTCGAGGTCAGTTCGATCGGGACGAAGCCGAGAAGGTCATCCTCACTGCTTTGGATTCTGGCATCAATTTGATCGATTGTGCGAACGTTTATGGATTCATGGACGATCGGCGCAATATCGGCAGTTCGGAACAGGTGCTGGGTAAGGCACTAAAGGGGCGACGTGACGACGTTGTAATTACGTCGAAGGTGTTTAGTCCGATTGGATCGGGTCCGAACGATCAGGGACCTTCTCGATTTCACATAATGCGTGAGGTTGAGCGGTCGCTTGGTCGACTCGATACCGATCACATCGATGTGTACCTCTTCCATGGTGTTGATGATATGAGCCTGTTCGAAGAGCAGTTCCGAACTATGGAGACGCTGATTCAGCAGGGCAAGATACGTTATGTCGGAGTCAGCAACTTTCAGGCATGGCAGGTTATGCAGGCACTGGAAGTTCAGAAGCGAATCAATGCGCAGCCGTTGATTGCTGTGCAGAATCCGTACTCGCTTATGAATCGAACTCAGGAGGACGAGCTGTTCCCTATGGTTCGTGAAACTGGCGTGGGGATCATGGCTTATAGTCCGCTTGGTGTTGGGCTTCTTAGTGGTACGTATAAGGCTGGCGAAGTGCCTGACGACAGCACGCTTTGGGGTTCGAAACGCAAGGGAACGATCAATACGTATATGCAGGGTCGGGCTGGCAAGGTGATTTCTGCTGTTAGCGAAGTTGCTGCCGATCTTGGGGTTTCGATGCCTCAGATCGCTATGGCTTGGGTAATGTCGCATCCGGAGATTACGATTGCGATTTCAGGTGCCGACACGGTCGAGCAGATGAAGGATGTTGCGGGGGCGCTGGAGCTGAAGCTACCGGTTGAAGCGATTTCCAAGCTCGACGATGTATCGTCGGGCATGCGGGCGGTTCTCGATGGTAACCCAAGCGATGTAGCCGATGATCTGAATTAGTGGTCCAACGGCACAGCTTGGAAA
>JABIHL010000161.1 GCA_018649665.1 Chloroflexota bacterium
ACCAAATCCCGTACGTAGGTCGTCGGTGCTATCTCGCGCCGTTAGAAAAATTACTGGTGCGCGGAAGCCATCGTTGCGGATTCTTCGGCAGACTTCAAAACCATCGATATCAGGAAGGTTCACATCGAGAATTACAAGATCGGGCGGAGCTTCTTTGATCGCTTGAAGTGCATCGAGTCCCGTGGGTTGACTGCCAACCTCATAGCCAGCAAATCGAAGTGCTGTTGCCAACATATCGGCGAGCGATTCCTCGTCATCTACTACGAGAATTTTCCGCGTCCCTAAGTCGTTCTTTCCCTGACTCACCATTTCCATCCGCCTACATTCGTCTACTTGTCAGTTGATGATGCGATTTGAAATATTTTCAAGACTACCGAGTGCACACCAAGCTCAAGACTAGTCCGAGACTATCACCCGATAGGTTTCGAGCAATGAGGGAACAACGCCAATTCGTTCTGACGGAATCAACGTATTCCCGCAATGTTCAAACAGTTCGTACTGTTCGCCGATTTGGCGAGTTGATAGATCCCTGACCCGATCCGTTCCGACCAGAAATGAAAGATGCCACGGAAATATCCGTAGCATCTTTCAAATCGGAGGAGCTAATTTGTCTGGTTAGTTTGCTGTTCCATCGGCTGACGTTGAAGACTCACTATCGGTGGTCTCCGTTGTTGGCTCAACTGGTTCAGTTTCGTCACCAGGTTCTTCAGTTGCTGTCAGAACAGTTTCACCAGCTTCGTCGACAGTACCTGCAGCACTTTCGAGTGCGTCAAATACCTTGTCTTCGAGCTCTCGCTTCTTCTGTTCTACTAGGTTCTGTGCTTCTCGAAGTTGTAATTCAAGATCACGCTGCATGTCGTAGTAGACCTGAAGTTCGTTTTCGAGTGTTCGCATCTGTTCTTTGATTGCGCCGAATTCTTCGTCTTCAAGCTTCCGAATTTCATCTTGAGCTTGAGCTTGTTTCAGCTCAAGTGCATCCCAGATAGCCTGCTGACCATCGTTCAATGTCCAGCGTTCTTCATCAAGAAGGAATCGTCGCTGCTGAATATCTTCGGCAATCGCCTGGTATTCAGTTTCCTTACTCTGCTGGCCAGAGTTTTGATCCTGGTAGAAACGGCTCAACTTATCGTCGAGGTCCCAAAGTTCCTCTTCGAGTCGGTACTGCTCATCTTCTCGTTCTTCTTCTAGAACATAAACCTGCTTCTGAAGCGTTTGTACCTGAATCATGACATCGAGATTATTCGACGAGTCGTCCTGCCAGATGGCTTCCAATTTCTTGTTCAGCTCGTCGATCTGTCGCTGAATCTCTTCAGCTTGAGAATTGTTACCTGAACCTGAAGATTCTGCCTGTCGGTAAAGCTCGGCCACCAGTGTTTCCAAAGTTTGAATCTTAGTGTTGAGTTCACTTTCCATCTCAACAATTTGAAGTTTCAGACTGTTGATACGTGAATCGGCGTCACTACCGGTTGATGACCCAACAACAAGCTCGTTCTGAAGGACAGCAATCTTGTTGCTAGCTTCTGAGATCAGACCGTTCCAGTGGGTGTTTGCAGAATCAATGCTTGCCTGAATGTCTTCGGCCGACTGGGTTCCAGTGGCTGAAGCAGTAGTGGTTGTCGTACTTGAAGCAGCGAGCAACTCATTCAGTTCGGATTGATAGATAGCAATCTGAGCATCGATTTCATCGGTGAGTCCACCGAGAAGTAGTGCTTCGACTGCGTCTTTTTCTACCTTGAGTTCGTCGACTCCAGCATCTCGATCGGCTTCGTACCCAGCTACCAACACATGTAGTTCGTCTTCTTCTGCCTGTTCAGCAGTAATCAGAGCGTCGTACTGGGGCTGCAATTCGGCTATCTGAGCGTTTGCGTCATCGCCGCCAACCTCTTCAAGCTCGTCGATCTGGTCTTCAATAGCTTCGGCATCAGCAAGCAAGCTTGCAGAAAGAGTCGAGAAGTCTGATTCAGCAGTTTCGATCAACTGGTTGTACGAATTTTTCTTCTCATCAATCGCAGCAGAAAGTACATCCTTCTCAGCCTCCTTGGCAGCAACGAGTGCTGCGGCGTCGGCTTGGAGACCTGCGATCAGTCCCTGCAATTCAGCAATACGAGCTGAAGAATCAGATGAATCGTCGGTTACTACGACTTCAGTTGAATCGCTGCCTAGTGCAGCAAGGGCTGCTTCCCACGCTGCAATCTCGCCATCTCGGTTGGAGATATAAGAAGCTACGAGGCTCTCAAGCTCAGCAATCTGAGCATTGATCGAATCGCTATTATCGGATCCAGCCGTAGTAGATTGCTCGGCTTCGAGTCGTTCGATCTCAAAGTAAATATCGTTGATTGGTTCCCAACCGTTGTTGTAAAGGTTGGTGAGATCGTTCTGTACTTCGTTGGCACGTTCGTAAAGCAAGTTAGCTTCATTGTTCGAGCCGTTTACGAGTTCGTTCTGAATGTCCCACAATCGGCGAAGCTCGATATTGATCTGCTCGGCTTCGATCTGAGAATCGGTGTTGGCAAATCCCTGAGAATTGTTCAGTTCGTTGATCTGATCCCAGATGTCGTCGATCGGGCGGTTACCAAATCGGTAGAGTCGATCTAGTTCACGCTGCTTGTCGTAGCGGAGGTCTTCTAGCTCTTGGTAGAGAGGATCGACAGAACCTGAACCCCAGAGCGTCTGCCAATTTGCGTCGAGCTCGCGCTGCTCAAGTTCAAGATCGCGGTAAAGGAGGTCTATCTGACGATTTTTCTCGTCATATTCGTCTTGAATAAGTGCAGCTTCGCCACCCGGTGCCCAAGGGTCGTTCTGTTGTTCCCAAAGAGGCTGGAATAGTTCTTCTTGAAGAACCTGTTGCTCATGTCGGAGGTCTTCGAGCTCTCGTTCTCGAGGTTCGATTTCGTTGACATAGAGATCGTTCATCTCATCTTGCAGCGGTCGGAGATTTTGGTCTTCAAATTCTCTGATCTCACGGCCGTTGGCGATGGCGTCTCGAGCACCCTCTGTCGCCAATACGTCGCAAGCAGAGACTAATGCCATCACAAGCACCATCGCCATTGTTGCGAGAATTTTGAAAGATCCGTTACGGGATCGCACTGCAGTCATATCGCTTCCACCTATGTTCGATGCCGCCTACGTAGCATCGTGCAGTTCGCTAGCTTCCCCGACCTCTCTGGTCTTCCTGCGAACTCAAACTAACTTAGGGGTGCAATCTCAACGATCACTGAGCGTTTCCTGTTAACTCGCTGAGAAAAAGGTGTGCGAAGGGTGTAGCTGGCAGCATTTGGTGAGCGGAATTGAACTCAGCCGCAGTTCAGCGGCAAATGCGCTAAGGGCCCTATTTTCTAGTTGCTAGACGCGATGAAATCACGCTCAAACAGTGTTTGCACCTAGTGAAGATACTGTCTAAGCGGGCGAAACCTGAACGGATTCGTTGGGATCTTGTCGATACTTGCCCGATGTGGGCTCAGGTTCGCCATCGGCACCTAACTTCCAGAAGATGCTTTTGTCCCAGTTCTCATCGGAACGCTCAGGATGATCTTCTCGATAATGACTTCCACGACTCTCGGTTCGATGAAGTGCAGTAAGCGCCATCAGATCGGCCGTAAACACCAGATTGTCGGTTTCCAGCACTCGCAGTAAGTCCTGACGATTTTCGACTGACGCGTCTAGAAGCTGCCCGTACCTGAGCGACGAACAGTTTTCCCGCATCTGCTCTAGCAATGTGGCACTACGAACGGCGATTAGCGAATTACCAGCTGTCGTCTTTAGAGACTTTCGCACGTCGAACCATGAACTCTCACCCGATCCGTTGCCG
This sequence comes from Chloroflexota bacterium, assembly GCA_018649665.1. GTDB lineage: Bacteria > Chloroflexota > Dehalococcoidia > Lucifugimonadales > Lucifugimonadaceae > Lucifugimonas. The sequence goes on from JABIHL010000161.1 coordinate 3,809, forward strand.
AACCGATTAATTCGGTTCATCACAGGTTCCAGCGCACTCTCATTAAATTCTCGACTTCCAACGGAACGGGCGCGTTCAGCAGCCTTTTCTCCGGCTCGTTTGCCGAATACGTTGCAGGCAGCGAGCATTCCGCCACCAAGCCGATCGGCACCGTGGGGACCAGCAATGGTCTCGCCCACTGCAAATAGACCGGCGACTGTCGATTCACCGTATTCATCGACTCGTATGCCACCGTTTATGGCGTGTGCCGAGTGAGCGATATCGATAACTTCATCACCTAGTTCAATTCCATCCACAGACGGATGGTGCTGTGGCCGCGCTGGCTTAGCCTTGGTTACGTCGACACCACTGAAATCGACGGATATGGCATTTCGCTCGTTACCATTTCCAGATCGAATTTCACACTGAATCGCAATATCTACCCATTTTGAAATGTCAGCCGTGCTGTAGGGATAGTGGTGTGTTCGCTGTTCGAAAGCATCTTCAGCGGTTACTCCAGCTGGAAGATACTTTTGCAGGAATTCTTCGCCCTTTCGATTCCGCAGCACCGGGTTGAGAGTCCACCAAGGTCCGCCTCCCATTGGAGCAACGCCCTTCACCTCTCGCACCATGTATTGCATGAATTCGATATTCACGAGTTCGGCGCCCGCCCGGTAAGCGATAGCGTAGCCATCGCCAGTTATATCCCCGGGAGCGTGGCTGAGAGGAAACATCTGTGCCGCTCCCCCGGTCGCCATGATTACGGCAGCAGCACGATAAATCAGAAGCTCGCCATCGTCGTTCATTGCCACAGCACCGGTGCATTCGCCGCCTTCGACAATTAGATCGACAACAGTGACACCTTCGTGCACTTGGGTGCCGTGTCGATTGGCCTGTGCAGCCAGCGATTCGACCATTGTGCCGGTGTGGCCGCCTGTCGAGTTCGAAACCATGCCGTGGGCACGAGGTTGCGACGCGAAGCATGAGTAGCCCGAATAGTGGGGTCGCTTTCCTTCAGGGTCGTCGATTAGTTCGAAGCCCCAACCTTCTAGTTCAAGCAGGCGTTCGGGAGATTCCTCAGCGAGGATTTTTGCCATTCGGGCGTCGGCCATACCGGCAGCGGCCAACATGATGTCGTTGTAGTGAACTTCGGGGCTATCGTCAGCGCCGCCACATCCATCGGCGGCTTGCCATGCCGATCCAACACGGTGCTTGTTCATGCCGGGGTAATTTGTTGCACCCGATTTTCCGAGTTGTTTTTTCAGCACCATCGTTACGGAAGCACCCGAGGCACTCGCCGCTACTGCCGATCTCGCAGCGGCTGCGCCACCACCAATCACAAGGACATCGGTCTCATGTATTCGGCTCAGATTGGCATTGATCATTCTTGTGGGATCCCTCGTTCAAGCGGAACGCTCGGTTGGACAAGCGTCGTCGATGAATATTTCAATAACCAATACTCTCAGAATTGGAATTGAAAGAGTGTGTCCGAGAACCGGCTATCTAGCCGTCCAACGGTGTTTCGTCTGGCGATTCTTTCGGGGTTCGGACCGATAGCACCAGTACTCCACCTGCTGCGAATATTCCGGAAACGATCCAGAACGAGGTTTCGTAGCTGCCTGTGAGATCGAAAAGGCTTCCCGCCAGAATTGGTCCGATCAACACTGGCACGGTTGCCAGTACCATCGCCACCACTCCCTGAATCGAGCCAAAGTTGCGCAGGCCAAAGGTTTCCATCACCACGAGTGACATCAATGGTCCAATTCCGCCAAATCCTGCACCAAAAAACACGATTGCTGGCCAGACGAATATTGATGACCCAGCGAGTGTCACGAACACCACACCCGACGACATTATGGAAATGGCGATAACGAACGATAGTCGCGCCGTTAGACGTTCACTAAGTAGCCCCCAGCTAACTTTGCTGGCAAGCGCAGTGCCCGCTAGGACTGTCAGCACCAAGGTCGCTTTTGATGATCCCCAGCCAACCGATTGCATATGTGGAATCAACTGCGTCATGAACGACGGATAGCTGAATCCAGCGCAGGTGACTCCTGCTAACAGCAGCCAGAATTTCCAAGAGTTAAGCGCTTCCCGCAATGAGTAATCGCTCGATGTAAAAGCTTGTGCTTTTGCCCCACCGGACTCACCAGAGGCCGCTTCATCAGAGATCGGTACGCTACGAACGATGAACCAAACGGCGACCGCAACGATCAGCACTCCGCCGCCAATGATCGCGTATGCCAATCGCCAGCCTTCGGTTTGTATGACCAGACTCATCAGCGGTACACCGATTAGGCCAAACACGTTGTTGCCGGTTATCGCTGTTCCCATCATTCGCCCACGGGTCGCAGGGAACCAGGTGCCAACGAGTTTGCCTACGGGCAAGAATGTTCCGGGGAAGCCAATCGCCAATAAGGCGCTCAGTGCGTACCAGTGCCACAGTTCGGTCATGCCGGCGCGCATGAGGAACGAGGCGGCGACGATCAACAGCGATACTGTCATGATCGACCTTGAGCCGTATTTGTCGACTCCCCACCCTACGAGGGGCGATAGCAGTCCAGAGATGAGTCCTATCGAGAGCGAAAGGTTTATCTGAGTGCGCGTCCAGCCGAATTCTTGTTCAAGCGGTTCGACGAACATGCCGAATCCGTACTGGGAAGCACCGGAAGCAAAGGCCGTCGTGAAAAACGATGCCCAGATGATTGCCCAGCCACGTGACATTGGCCAATTTCGACCGGTCGATGTCGGAGTATTCAACTAAGAATTACCACATCACTCCGCCGCTGGTATTTATATCCTGACCAGTCATGCTCGCCGAATCTTCCGACGCTAAGAACAAAGCGAGCAACGCGGTTTCTTCAGATCCCGAGCTTTGGTCGACGTACCCTTCTTCTGCTCGCCAGCGACCTGCCAATATAGATTTATCGCTGTTTCGTCGGTACTCGAAGTTAGTGCGGAACTCTTCCTCGTTGAAGGATTTGCCCAGATACTCAGCACGACCTTGCGCCAATTCCATACTCCGCGCCTCGTGCTCACCGGGGCATATGGCGTTGACGTTGATGTTGTGCTGCCCTACATCGGCAGCAAGAGTTCGAGTAAACCCGATCACACCCATCTTTGAAGTCGCATACGGAGTTCGATGTGTGAGCGGCTGCTTGCCGGTTGCAGAGCTGAAGTTGATGATCTTGCCGTAGCGTTTTTCAACCATCGTTGGCAGTACCGCTTTACTACACAGAAAAATCGAATCGAGATTCACGTCGAGAGTCTGTTTCCATTCAGCGAGTGTCATGTCCCACACGTCTTTAGTGGGGCCAGCAATTCCAACGACGTTAGCCAAAATATCGATAGTGCCGAATTCAGCCAACGTTTTCTCGATCAGTGCGTTTACTTGATCTTCGTCCGAGACATCGGTCTGAGAACAGATAACCCGACCGCCCGCCTCACGTATCTTCGAGGCAACACCGTTCTCCATAACTTCAACTGGAACGACATCACAGATCGAGACAGCAGCACCTTCGGCAGCGAATAGCCTAGCTACTGCTTCGCTGTGACCACGAGCGGCACCGGTCACAATGGCGACTTTTCCATCCAACTTGCCCATTAAGATGTTCACTCCGTTTTAGGTATCTTGCTCTTCAGCATCATCCGATGAGAACTTACAGGCGATTGCACTCGAAATCCATAAGCACCTGATACTTCCAGATGTCGAATATCACAGTATCCAGTGATGCCGTTAATTTTGGGGGTCTGGAAAATCATCTCTTGTAACGCATTCTCGTAAATTCACCGAACCGCTGAGTGTCGTAGTAACTAGCGATGCTCACCGACGCACATATCAAGAAAGATGTCTGGAATATCAATGGATAAGCGCAAAACAACTACCAAAATGATCGCATCGTTCATCGCCGTTTTGATGATCGCTGTTATCGCCTGTGGCGGTGATGTTGATGAACCAGCCACTGCAATTCCGGGGCAATCGAGCTCTATCGTCGACGCATTTGCAGCCGACGAGCCCGTTGCAGAAGATCAACAAAAGCTGGAATCAGCCGAAGCTGATGCCGCAGCAAAACCAAATGCCGAGGATAAACGCGTAGCGTCTGCCATTGCAGTACACCCTGAGGTTGAGCCAGAGCCGGGTTCGGACGAAGCTGCGATCATCGAGGCATATGAGCGGACAATCCAGGCGATTCGTGCGAGAGATTTCGTCGCCTATGTTGACGCCTGCGCTCCTTCAAAGCGTCGGATATCTGTCGACCAGACCGAGTTTGTTTTCAACAGTATTTGGGATGAATACCTCAATGTTGCTGGCATGACTCAGAGAGAAGTGACCGTTCGAACATTCAAGGACGATACAGCCTTCACTGAGTCAGTCATGTACGAATTTGACGAAGTTTTCGTCGAACGATTTTCGTACGGCTTCAGCAAGTTAGACGGCGTTTGGTACGCCACTACGAACTGCCAAGTGTAGATCTCGCCATATCCCCGTTAGAGAATTCCCATGTTGTGTACTCGAGCCAATCGCTCGTTCTTCTCATTCAGACTCTGAAACATGATTCTCGTTACACTGTGGCTTGAATAATTTTGAGAGTTTAGAACCAACTCAATATCTGGTCAGACACTGGCCGGGCAAATAAGAGTGAGAATCATCGATTGGCACGTTCACGACGTCAGATTAGAACCTCAGGGTCGAGTTTCGACCTTGCCCAACTTGACCGAATATTCGCAAAAGTACAGCTCGGAATACTTCTGACTGCCATCGTTCTTATTCCACTGATTGTGTTGCCAGAGAGTACTTCCTCCAACATAACTGCCACTCCAAAGACTACCTTCCTTCGGATGCTAGGGACCTTGCAGCTTGGTGTGCTGTTGTCTCGTTTGTTACTGGCACTTACGGACACCAGCAGCCACCGCCTTACCGACTCGCTTCACGCGATCAAGTCTTCCCGCCCAGCGTTCGCAATTCTGCTATCGGCCGCCACGGTCGGAGTTGTGTCCATAATTTCCGCAGCTTTCTCGATACTGCCGCACCAGAGCTGGTGGGGGCGAAATCCAGCCGGTTTTGAGGCAGGCGAATTCTCAGCACTGATGTACATAGTGTTATCCA
>JABIHL010000016.1 GCA_018649665.1 Chloroflexota bacterium
CCCGTTCACACGCGAAATGCGACAACAACCAGAGAACATCATCGTGTTCGCAGCCGATATCACGGCCGATTTATCCGGACAAAAACGTGCCGCTCTCGGGCAGGTCAACAATATTCGGGATCTCACTACCAAACGTGGCGACAAGTTCATTTCGCTAAATCTCACGCTTCTCGATGGCGACATCGAAATGGTCGTCTGGCCAAACATTCTCGAACAGAACCCTGCGCTATGGGAGAACGGGAACTTCGTATCCGTATCCGGCGAGGTTCGTGAAAGATTTGGAAGAGTCTCGCTATCTGTCGAGACAGCTGCTGAATATCAACTCAAGTCTGAAGGCCAAACCGAAGCCGAGGCCGAGACAGCCAAAAACGAACCTGCCCCTGTCGTAAGAGCCGGGTTCAACGAAGAAAGCCAGCCTCGCCCCGTGTTGAACGACCCAGTTCAGCACACTCCGCCGACAAGCAAGCCAGTCGCCGTTGCACCACAGGTCAACGAAGCGCCATCTACCAACTACAACAACTCGGCTCCGCCCATCGCAGAGCCAAAGCAAACAACTACCGAGGAAACTACGCTGACAACCGAATCCGCTGCCCCGAATGATCTCGACCATGCCGACAATGGCATGAATGTTGGCCCAGTGCTTGTTCGAGTGAAAGAAACAGGCGACGCAGCCCACGACCGCTACCGCGTCGAAGACATCATGAGGTTGTTCGCCGAATTCTCAGGTTCAGATCCAGCGATACTCGAAATTGAAACAGGCGAGAAAATAGTTCGCCTTGAGATGCCGTTCACAGTCCAATCCGGATCACGACTCACCGAGCGTCTTCACGAACTGCTCGGCAACGGCTCGGTTCGAACAGCAGCCGTATAACTTTCGGCAACAAACGTCCTCAGCCGCTATTCAATCTGAAAAGTCGAAAGCCACACAGCTGGAATTGATTTCTGAAGCGAGACGATGAACTGGGAAGTACTCACGACAGCCCCCGATCAACTCATCGGTGAATCGTGGTGCGGCCTCATTCGTACAGCCGGTGTCAATTGCAGGATTCAACCCGGCGACGCAGTTGGCTTCATGGGTGTATCAGTATTCCCGGTTCGACTTATGGTGAAGGCTGGAGAAGTCGAACTAGCGCAATCGATCCTCGATCAATATTTGGGCGCGGATGAGGAACCGCCTGAAGGTTATCTCGAAGAATCCGAAGAAGTCACAGACAAACTCGACTAGCGGTCACTCGTCGATTGCCGCCCAGCTTCCATAGCCAACAGCTTTGATTTCAGCGGCAAGCCAGCACCACCGAAACCACCTAAAGCGCCGCTCGAACTAATTACACGATGGCACGGCACTAACATCGCCAACTTGTTACGAGCCATCGCCTGTCCGGCTCCGCGGGCAGCCTTCAAATTACCCGCTTGTTCAGCTAGCCAGCCGTAACTACGAGTTTCACCAGCCGGAATCGACCTACAAGCCTCCCATGCAGCCCGGAAGAAAGGCGTCGATGATCGAGTGTCGATAGGAATATCCGCCAGATCAATCGGTTCACCTGCGCAGTACGCCATAATCAGCGCACGAGAATCGTCATGTGCTTCGGGATCGTGAACTGCTAAAACAATCTCTGGTTGAACATGATCTAGTGCTAATTCTGGTGAATCAGCAGGCAGGCTCGCCCTGACGATCCCGAGGTCGGTAGCGACAATCGCAACCCAACCCATATCGGTATCGAACACATCGTAAGTTAGCTCTTCTTCGATTCGATTCTTAGCCAATCTAAACGCTCCGCCCCTCGCCTAGCTCTGGGCCCATTCCACCCAACTGTCGAATACGGTGGGCAATCAATGCGCGAGCAACCTTGCGCCATGCCCCATTGAGTTTCTTATCACGGTCTTGGTCTTCATCAGTTCGTCTCGACGGTCCTGCATATACCTGTCGCTGGAACTCGATAGCGATGAACGTCGCATGTTCTTTCGCAGCAATCGTCTTCTCGCCCAATTCCGTAGCAAACTCCAACGCAGTCTGAGTCGGTTGACGCTTCATACCGAGCAACGACGAAAGCCGACCCACCCGTGCATATGCTTTCGTCGGGCCGTCCATTCCTCGCAGACTCAACCACCAAGCGAACATCACAACCCCGATTAATCCAACTGCACCACCAGCCCATGCAAACATCCCCCAGGGGATGACAATACCTTCTTCAATTGATGCATCATCTTGAACAGGTAACTCGCCGTCTGCCTCACGAGATTCACGTGCCAGCCGTTCGAGATCGGCAATGTCTAGTAAGAAATCAGGGTCGTCTTCAGCGGAACCGATTCTTCCAGCCGCAAACGGATCGCCTCCGCCGACTGTCGGTGATAAACGACCGCGATCGAGCGTTGATTTTCCGGGAGTCACTTCATAGTTGATCCAGCCGTACTCAGGGAAGAACACCTGCGTCCATCCATGACGATCTTTATCACGAACTAGGAACATTCCAGCGTCCGATACGTATTCGCCGGCAGCCCAGCCAGCAACAAATCGAGCCGGCACACCGACCGACCTCAACAACACCGCTGCCGAAGATCCAAAGTACTGGCTGTAGCCCTTTGCCTTTGAGGTATCGCAGTTCGGATCAACGCTCGCACAAGGCTCGTCTTGTGTTTGGAACAAGAAGTAGTAAATTCCATCGACTCCGAACTCAGGGCCCGAAATTTCCAGCGAATATTCTTGCTGTTTCAGGAACGACTTCACCGCCTCGGCTTTTTCGAACGGAGTAACAGCCCCGGCATCACGAATAATCTGCGAAGCCAACAATCCAACATCCTCGGGTAGCGACCGAGGCAGTTGCAGATATCTATCGGAAATCCACGTTGGATAGTTGGTCCCCGCATTGTTCAACTGATCGTCGGTCGCCAGCGAAACGAACGTTTGAATCGAGAATGTGTCATCTTTAGAAATCTCGTCCGAAAGCTGAACTCCCACCTGCTCGATTGGCGAATTACGTTCGATACCTAAACGCCTCGCCAAGCCAGTCTCGTTATCAGTATCGATGGTCACGTTTATCTGACCCCAGTCGACTGATTGAACATTTTTATCGAACGGGATCACGACTGTTTCAAATTTTTCTTCACCACCTGCTTCATCAGTAACAATTCGGAAAACAATCTGCTCTTCGCCGGTAGTGTCTGCTGTCTGAAGTGCGGCCAGTACTTCTTCGACAAGTTCAGGCTCGACGAGATTCTGGCTGTTCAACTGTGTCTGCCCAAACGACTCGATAGGCACCAAATCGTTCAACGCAAATCTGGTAGCGAAGGAAATATCTCTCAGATCCGCTGGAAGTCCACTAATCTGCGCAACCGAGCCCGTAAGCGGGATGTCCCATCGCATCGGATTCAATATTTGAACTGTGGATTCCCTGTCGACCGAGAACACACCGCCAGCTGGGACAACCGTCTTGGTATCCACAAGAGGAACGTAAACCTGCGAAACTCGCTCCCTCTCAAGTTCGTTCGGGGCCAGAGTTAAGGCGGAACGAGGTGGTGCATCAACCTTGGTACTAGAATCAGTCAGCCAACCCTCAGAGCTGTAACGCTGATACACGCGACCGGCGTACGGCACGATGTACTTCGATCGTACCCACATCAGCGGCTCATCAGTCAAATCCAGCGACCCTCCAAACGCCATCGTCTGTGAGGGAGTCGAAAATAGTGCTTTGCCGCCCGGACCATCTACACCCGCCAGCAATCGATTCGCAGGTTCTTGAAGAGCGTAAAATGGCGCTCTAAAAATGTCCCACGCATCATGAACCTGCTCAGATCGTGGTTCCCAAATCGGTAGCAATGCACTAATCAGCACTATGGGAAATGCAAACAGCAACCCGTCCTGCACAGTTGCCCAAGCCAATTTCTTCGAATAGGTAATACCTTGTGCCCGCCACCGTTCAATCCGTCGCACGGTAGTCAGGTGGGCGAACAACGCTATTCCACCAACTAGGAACAAGAAGAAAGTGTGTTCATGCTCACCATGTCGGTAGCTAAGATTCGTCAGAATCACCAGCGACAGCAATACGGTTGGGAGCCATGGAGAACGGAACTTAAATGTGAGAGCCGTCACCCCGTATCCAACAATCCACGATGCAGCCATGAACATCAGAGCAAACGGCACGGTATCGGTACTGATTCCACCCGATTGAGCAGTTGTAATCCAAGACGAGAATCGTCCAAATCCATCAATCGATCTTGCGATCGGATCGGTGCCTGCAGCCTCTACAGTTCCCTGCCACATGACCACGAAAAATCCGAGACCAAGAGCGTAGACCACGTTGAGATACCAGCTGAAATTCAGCTTCGAAACGACAAACGCCGCACTCGTACCCAGTAGCAGAGTTGGTATCACCGAGGGCAGATCGCCCCAGCCAGCCAACTGTACTGACCAACCGACGTTGGCCATCATATAAATCAGTATTCCAAGAGTTACCCAATCTTGGACTGGTGCAAATCTAGTTATCGAATCGGTGAAAGTTGTAAGTCGACCTTCAGATGTGCTGAGCTCCTCGAACGTAGGTGGCCCCGGTACGTCATTCAGGAAGTCAGTGGCGGCGACGATTCTCATTCGTCACCGTCCTTATCGTCTTTGTTGTCCGTGGCACCACTACTGCCAGCCGTATCCGAAGATACCGAAGCTGTTTCTAAAATATCCGTATGAGCCCTGACCGACGCCTGTCTTAGGCCTTCCTGATCGCCACCCAATCGACTCAACAAAGCGCTGGCTATCGAGTCACCACGTGCCATCGGGTAAGTTGAAACACCCGTTGCCGTCAGGTGATCAAGCGCATCCCTGTTCGACTCCCCGCCATATGAACCGCGATTAATCAATACAGTGCTCACCCGAACACCACGGCGTGCTAGTCCGCCTAACGCTTCGACCCATGGACCATCACTGCTAGAGGTAATCACAACGAGTGAAGTGTTCTGTCCGAGATCCCGTTCTAATTCAGCAAGCGATTCGAGAAGTGTCACGTCACCAACGGGTTTACTCGCAGCTATGTGACGCATGATTTGCTCGCGCTGATGAGCCGATCGATCTGGCGCCGCCACAAGCGACTGACTACCGTTGGCAGCGTACCCAACCGGCAAAAATCCCTGGTTGTACTTATCGATAACCGAAGCCGCGACCGTGGCGCCCATCTCATCAGTTGTGTCATCACCAATCGCGGCAAACGAGTCTGCGTGCTGATCGAATAGCACCCACATGTCGCTAGATGAACCCTGATCGAACTGCTTCACCATTAATTCGCCAGTCCGAGCCGTCGATAGCCAATGAATCCGTCCCAACGAATCGCCGGGTTCATATTCACGAACCGACGCTACATCGGTGCTCAACACCCGAGCACGCTGGCGACGAGAGTTATCGCCTACCAAATGGATTGAAGGAGAGGCGAAGTCTGGAATATCTACGATTTTTGGATAGACGAGAACTGTCTCGTATCCTCCAAATTGAATTTCCTGAGGAAACATGCTGAACGGATCGGCAGTTCGAGCAACCAGAGGTCCAACGGTGTATTCACCACGACGGCTCACTGTACCCGACATCTCAAGGCGATCGAACGCCACCATCAATCCAAGACTCGCTACCTGTTTGAACTGGACACCCAGTAAGTCTGTCTCGTCCTCGACTTCAACCCACGCCTTTGGAGTTCCGCCGCTACTCCGCAAAATCACAGTCTCTGATATCGAATCGCCAACGGTATACGGACCTTTAGGTCGTTGGACTTCCGCAGTCATCTGCTCGGAACTGCTTTTTGCCCAAAGCCAACCAGCAAGCAGCAAAATAGCGAGGGCGTAGTAAAGCCTCACCGACAGATCGAATCCAGTCGCCATTCCTGTCAGGAACTCGACGATCATCACCACGATAATTCCGTACAGAATTGGATTCCGCTTCAAACGTCGTCCAGCGCTGCTCGACCGCCGTTCAGAACCAACTGGCGTTGGTCGATCGCTTTGATTTTGTGTTGACCTGAAAGAGCGGACCATAAAATTCGACATCCAGAACCGAAAGCACGGTTCACACCGACGTACTAACTAGAACGAATTGAAAATTAAGTTTTTCGAACGCTGGCACCAGGCACCGAAACCTGATTTAGCACATCGTTGATGACTGTTTCCTGAGTAACCTCTCGCATTCTTGCCGAAGGAGTCAGAAGCACTCGATGAGCAAGAGTTGGAACGGCAATCGCTTTGATATCGTCGGGAACTACATAGTCGCGGTCGTGAAGCATGGCATACGCTTTGCCACCCTTCATCAAGTTGATCGATGCTCGAGGAGAAACACCCAAAGCCGCCTCAGGGTGCAGCCTAGTGGCATTCGATAATTCCACGATGTACTGCTTCACAAGCGCGTCGATGAAAACTTCATCTGCCTGGCGTTGAAGATTGGTGATGTCGTCGGGAGTACAAACTGCTTTCAGTGAATCGATCGGATCGCCGTGCTCGCGCCGATCCATAATCGCCACTTCTTGCTCGGCATCTGGGTAACCAAGAGAAATACGCATGAAAAATCGGTCAAGCTGTGCTTCAGGCAGCGGGAACGTGCCTTCGTACTCAATCGGGTTCTGTGTCGCCAGCACCATGAACGGATTCGGCAACTGCCTTGTCACACCCTCAACCGTAACTTGCTGTTCACCCATCGCCTCAAGCAATGCAGACTGTGTCTTTGGCGTAGCGCGGTTGATCTCGTCGGCGAGAACGATCTGAGCCATTATCGGACCCGGTCGAAAATTGAACTCACCGCTCTGCTGATTAAATATCGAAGCGCCTGTCACATCGCTCGGCAGCAAGTCTGGAGTGAACTGCATACGTCGATAGTCGCAGCCGGTGGAGGTGGCGATCGATCTCACCAACATCGTTTTACCGACGCCCGGTACATCTTCGATAAGAACGTGCCCGTTGCTTAATAGCGCAACTAGCACAAGCTCCACGGTTTCACTTTTACCAACGATCACATTGCTGACGTTTTCTATCAGCGTGTCGACAAGCGTTTTCGAATCAGCCGTAAGAGTCAATGACATCTCCTCTGTTTGCCGTTATCAACCTTAATGCAGGTCCGACCAGCCCGAACGTGCCTTAGTTCATTGAACTAGCCACGAACATTGTTACAGCCGTCGTAATGGACTACTGAAGAAGTTTGGTGGGCGATGTAGGATTCGAACCTACGACCCCTTGCTTGTAAGGCAAGTGCTCTAACCAACTGAGCTAATCGCCCAAACATGCTGGTAAACGAACCATCTTCCCGCCATTTGCTACGTGAGTAACGTTCTAGCGGTTTCAATTGCCCCATTTAGGAGCCGTCGTAAACCAGTTCTTCAATTGTCGAAATATGACCTTCATCTATCGCAAGCGCCGATTCTACACGGCGCTTGCACAAAACGATCAGTCATATTGTCCGGCGATGCCCCGACGGCGCAGTCACAAAATGACTGAAATGCCTCGGGCATCAATAGCGCCCCGATTAGATCGGAGCGCCATGGGAGAATATGGCGCGCTTGGCGGGATTTGAACCCACGACCTCAGCCTTCGCAGGGCTGCGCTCTATCCAGCTGAGCTACAAGCGCACAAAGGTGGACGAATCCACGTATTGAATTTTACTTCAATAAACACAAATATGGTGCCGAGAGCGAGAGTCGAACTCGCACGCCCTTGCGGGCACTACGCCCTGAACGTAGCGCGTCTGCCATTTCGCCACCTCGGCACGAGGCAACAGGCCATTTGTAAAGCCTGAGTGGTGGGCGATGTAGGATTCGAACCTACGACCCCCTGCTTGTAAGGCAGGTGCTCTAACCAACTGAGCTAATCGCCCGAACAATCAATTGTACTCGCCGAATTCAGGAAACTCGGAGAGCGCTCAGCCATTTTTTACTGAGCAATTGCGAATGTGAATGGTAGCGATGGTGGGACTTGAACCTACGACCTCGCGCTTATGAAGCGCGCGCTCTAACCGGCTGAGCTACATCGCCGCGCCATTCGATGCGATCAATAATCGAAATTAACAACCGCAATCATTTATGGTAGCCACGGTACAAACG
>JABIHL010000162.1 GCA_018649665.1 Chloroflexota bacterium
CTCCAGAACATATTCGTTCAGATAACGGACCCGAGTTTACCGCCAAGGTGGTTCGTGGATGGTTGGAACGAGTTGGAGTGAAGACACTCTTCATCCAGCCGGGAAGTCCGTGGGAGAACGGCTACAACGAAAGTTTCAATGGGAAGCTCAGGGACGAACTGCTAAATCGAGAGATCTTCTACTCATTGAAGGAGGCGCAGATACTGACAGAGCGGTGGAGAAGGGAGTACAACACGATCCGACCACACAGCTCACTCGGATACCGGCCACCAGTTCCTGAGGCAATCATGCCTCAGCTTCAGCTGGTCGCAAATCCGAGATAATAAGTGGTAACGCTATCGGGGGCAGGTCAAATCATCGAGCGCATCGAGTCGTGCAGTGAGCACTCCGTTCAGCGTGTCGGGGACTTCGATTTGTTCGATTTCTTGCGTTGCGTGCCAATGCCCGTCACGTTTCACTACTAGCCCTTGGTCGAGAAGGGAACGGATCACTTCTTCGACGAAGAATGGGTTTCCTTCGGCTTTTTCCAGAATCAGGCTGCGCACTCTGATTGGTAGATCGTCTACTTCGAGAAGATTTGCTACTAGTTCGCGTGCGTCTTCAGGGCCGAGCGGTTCGAGATTGACTTCCACATGGCGGTGCCCGAAATCACGAGAAGTAGATTCGTTGAATTCCCATGAACGCTCTTGCCTTCTAGGGCGGTATACGCCGACGAGCATGAGTGGGCATTGGTCGGCGATAGGCATGAGCATTTTGATTAGCTCAAGTGATGTTGGGTCGACCCAGTGGAGATCGTCGAATACGAGAATCAAGGATCGCTCGGCGGCGAGTTCCTGGAAGAAGGTGTAGGCCGCGTTGAAGGTTTTCGCCTTGGCTCGTGGTGGATCGAGGTAGCGGACGATTTCGTGATCTTCGCCGGTGGCTGTTGTTCCAACAAGTGAGGCTAGATATGGGGCAACGGTATCGGCGTTTTCTGGGATCAGTTGGGTGATGGCAGATTTGAACTGGTCGTAGGTGAACGATGATGTATCGAGACCGGTTTCAGCTAGCGCTGAAATCATGATGTCGACGAATGGCGCGTAGGGTGTTTCTGTTTCGTAAGAGAGGGAGCGGCCTTCGAGCCAGAGTGCGTTTTGATTGGCTCCGATAGCTCGTCGAAGTTCTGCCATTAGGCGTGATTTGCCGAGACCGGCTTCGCCCATTAGCGACACGATTTGGCCTCTACCGCCGGCAAGTTCTTCAGCGGCTGTATTGAGCGTTTCCATTTCGGTGGCTCTGCCGATAAGTGGGGAGTCGAGGCCTTCGATTCCTCGAAGTTGGCCGGCTTCGGCAGTGGCGTGATTGACTCGGTAGGACTGAACCGGTTCTGCTTTGCCTTTTACTTCGATTCCGCCGAGATCGGTGAAGTCGAAGAAGGGGGCGATTAGTCGTTGGGTTTCGCCGGTTATTTGCAGCGTGTTTGGTACGGCTGTTTGTTCCATACGAGCGGCCACATTGATGGCATCGCCCAGTGCTGAATATTCGACTCGGAGGTCGCTTCCGACTTCGCCTACAACGACGAGTCCGGTGTTTATGCCGACTCTGACGCCGAGATCGAAGCCCCATTTACGGTTGATTTCTTCGGAATACGGTTTGACCGCTTCCAAAATTTCAAGACCGGCAAGGACGGCGCGCTGTGGGTCGTCTTCGTGGGCGATCGGTGCCCCGAAGAAGGCGAGGATGGCATCGCCCATCAGGCGTGCGAGCGTGCCCTCGTATTTGTATACGGGTGCGATGAGATGTTCGAATGCGCCGTTAATGATTTCGGCCCAGTCTTCGGGGTCGAGCTGACCGGCTGCTGCGGTTGATCCTTGAACGTCGCAGAACAGCATGGTTACTACTCTGCGTTCGCCAGCCATAGATCCGCCGGCTCGGGCGGATTCGAGCTTCGAAAGGAGTTCAGGCGGGACGTATTGGGATAGTCGGCTGAGTGCTTCGGCTTCTACGGCTGCGACTTCGGCGGAGTTAGTAGATGGAGCGGATTCGGGCGTAGTTGCCACTGGAGATGGAGTGGATGCAGGATCGCCGATTTTGGTGCCGCACGAAAAGCAGAATTTAGCGTCGGCGGGAAGTTCTGTACTGCATTCAGGGCAGAGATTTTGCAGCGCGTCTCCGCAACCCATGCAGAATTTTGCCTGGTCGGGATTTTCGGTGTTGCACGCGGTGCAGATCATTTGTTGCTCGAGATTTTCAGTGCAGTTTTACGAGGTCGATTTATTCGTTTTCTAGAGAGTGGTATTTGTGCTCGATTCCAGCACTGCTCATATTGACGACTCGGAACCCTGAAGGATCGTCGCCAAGGGGGTATCCGACTGGTCCAGAGGTGATGACTTCGATACCGTTTTCGCTGGCGTACGAGTTCTGATGCATGTGCCCTGCAAAGTTCGCTTTTATGCCGTGATCGGCTGCTATTTCTAGCAAGGGTTTTCGGTATTTTTTCTTGATCGACCACATGTTGTCGGGTTCGTTGGCAGAGTCGACAAATAGGGGGTGGTGACTAAACAGCACAATTCGTTTGAAATTTTGTTTGCTGGCGATGATTGCTTCGGCTTCCACGAACGCAAGCTGAGCTTTCGCTTCATCAGCCATCGTTTTTGGCGAGGTGAGAACGGTGGAGTTGATGACTACGAATCGAGTATCGCCGTGGGAGAAGGCGTAGTAGTCGGGTCCGAAATTCTCTCTATAGCGGTCGATGTACTGCTGTTCTGGAGTTTGGTGGTCGAAGGCTACATCGTGATTGCCTGGAACCCAGTGGAGTGCGATCGAATCGTCGAGTAGCGCACCGATTCGTTTTACTTCGGCGGTTTGCTCGTCGCTATCGGCCTCGTTGATCATGTCGCCGCAAATGACAACGAAGGCTGGTTTTAGCCCGTTGGCGCGTTCGATAGCCCGAGTGAATAGGGCGGTTTCCGGGGCGAAGCCAGTTATCTTTTTGGCTTTTCTGAGTTTGATGCCGCGTTCGGCGAATGCCGCGATCTCGGCATCTGTCTTGCCGCTAGAGCCAGCGAACAGACCGAACTGGGGGTCGGCTAGTTGAATGAAAGAGAAGTCACTCATCTATTGAATTTTCCACCTTTGCTAGTCGAAATTCCACGAGTGTGGAGTTCGAAATAGCTTTGAATCGCAGCCCTTGAACCGAATTGGAAATTGGTTATCGAGCAGCATACCTTTTTGGCGCACAAAATATAACGGTTGTGCGCAGATATCTTTCAGATGCGCGCGAGTGGGAATCGGTGCGGGTGGTTGGTTCCGACCGGAACGAATGTGCCTGCCTGCCGTCCTTCGAGAGCCTCAGGATGCACCCTTCGGGAGCTTCAGGATGACATTGGGCTTGGTGCTTCTCTGGGTTAGCCGTCGCGTCCTAGTAGGCCTAGAAGGTGGGTTTGTGGGTTGCCGCTTGTGCTGCCTTCGGTTGGTGCCTTGAACACGGATCGGTAGCCGTCGTTATCGGCAATTGCCTGACCGAGGGGCATGCACTGTTCGACAAGGTAATCGTCGAGCGTCGCATCCTGCTTCGATCCAACTGCGATGTCCCATCCATGGATGAGAGTGTCGAGGAACAGCTGTTGAGAGTATTCGGCACCGCTGACGGGTCCGGATGAAATCTGGCACGTGCGTGACATGGCGTCGGGTTCAGCGAGGATTGCTTTCACTTCGTTGGCGGTCTTGATGTAAACGCCTGCAGGATCATCGCCAACTAGATCACCTTCGAATTCATCTCCGACTTCGGCGATTGTCTTGCCGTTGAAGAGCGCGACCATCCACACGTTCTCGTAAACGATGTGGTTCACGACGGCTTTCACATCCCAGTCGCTGCAAGGGGTGTCGTTGGTCCATGCGTCGGCTGCTACGTTCGAAACGAAGTTGATTGTCGAATCGAGTGAACGGATGTAGCAATCGGAAACTACGGCGGGATCCATTGCGTCGGGAGTGGTCATGTTTGTTCCTTGCTGGGAGTTCGTGACATGCAGTTGGCTGCGGATGTCGCGTTGAAATCTATTTGGTCGGGCGAACGTTAGATGCAGGGTACTACGATCCGATTCATGTGCGTGTTCGGAGTATCGAAGAGACAGACAGAATCTCTGCATTCGAATTATTTCATGCTGAAGCTAGTGACCTCGCTGATTTCGGCGTGTAGAGTCTCGCCTCATAGTAGGCATATGGGCGCACACTCGGGCAGCAACGTGGCAACACAGGGATTTACATGATTCAGACCAATCAAACGCATATCGATTATTCCGAGCTTATGGACGAGATCGGGCAGCCGCCCGAGGTTCTGGCAAAGCTGAAAGAGGATGGCGATTACACCGGATTAACGAAATCGGTGAAGACGATTCTCGATGGACGTAACCGCGCTGCTGCGATTTCTTCTCCTGCTGGTGCGCCTTCAGATCCCCATTTGCACGCTGATTTTCATGAGTGGTGGATCATCATGAAGGGCGAGGTTGCGTACGACATTGGCGAGTATGAGCAGGTTGTAGCTAGCTTTGGCGATATCGTGATTGCGCCGTGTGGTTAC
This sequence comes from Chloroflexota bacterium, assembly GCA_018649665.1. Classification (GTDB taxonomy): domain Bacteria; phylum Chloroflexota; class Dehalococcoidia; order Lucifugimonadales; family Lucifugimonadaceae; genus Lucifugimonas. Next base: position 4,559 of record JABIHL010000162.1, read on the forward strand.
CGGCACGACATTAAGCCGCACAAGGGCGATCAGTGTGTTCGCATGGTTGTTGGGTTGCACGATTCGAACCACGATTTGAAGGGGTTGCCGCATCCTCGAACGTTGCCGATTCCTGATGATTGGCAGCCGCCGAATATGATCCACACTCGGTTGGAGTGGATGATCGAGCGGCACGGTTTGGAAGAGAACTGGGGCGAGGAAGTTGTGCTCGATCAGCGCAACCGAGTGAACATTATTCACACTCTGCCGGGTTCATCGAATAGGCCGCATTGGCACCCTGATATGGATGAGTGGTGGTTTGTGGCTAAGGGTGAGGTTGAGTGGACTGTTGGGAATGACGAGCCGTTGGTGGCGAGGCGAGGCGATTTAGTATTTGTCGAGGCGGGTAGGGCGCACGCTATTCGCACGGTTGGTACTGAGAGTTCGATTCGATACGCGGTGACATCGCCTGATGTGGTGCACTACTTCTTGGACAACCCTGACGATCCTCGCCCACCAAAAGACTAGCAGTGGCTAGGTTTCCTGCGAGGTTGTTGATGGTGGGCTGAGTTGGGGTGTGCTTCTGCTGGTTATTGGGCGCGAGCGCGTCCCCTCACCAGATCCCTCGGCTTCGAGGACTTTGCTCGGGAAATTAGATTTCGAGCGTTACCAGAGGGTTAGAGAATCTTTGAAGAGTTGGGTTAGTTCTTCTGGGCCGGTTGGTCGGGGGGCTAGCTTGGTTACTCGGTGTTGAGGGAGCGTTCCTTGCACGAGTGCCGGCACATCGTCGGCGGTGTAGCCGACTCCGCTTAGGCCGTTTGGGACACCGATTTCTTTCAGGATGTAGATGAATCGTTCGGCGATTAGATCGCCAGCATCTTCGGGTCCGGCTCCTGATGTATCAGCACCGAGCAATTGGGCGGCGCGCATGTGGCGTTCTGGGTTTGATGATGATGTGTAACGGAATACGGCGGGGGCGTTGAGGATGACTGCCATGCCGTGCGGCACGATTGCTTTTCCTTCTGGGTAGCCGTCAGGTGTGTATTCCTTGACGAGTCCTGAGACCGGATATGACATGCCGTGGGGCAGATGCACACCAGCGTTTCCGAAACCGACACCGGCGAAGGTTGCAGCCATCGCCATGTTGGTTCGGGCGTCCATATCTTCTGAGTCGAGCACGGCAGGAAGAATGCTGTTGCCCACCATTTCGAGGGCTGCCAGAGCCCAAACATCGCTGATGGGGTTTGATCCCTGATAGGCGGGTCGGTGCGCTGGTGATGCTGGAGCTTCGCGCTGCGTGAACGGTAGGGCTGTGTACGACTCTATGCCGTGGCAGAGCACATCGAAGCCGCTGCATGCTGCGACCATTTTAGGAAGCGAGCGGGTGTTCTCTGGATCGACTAGACCTACATCGGGTCGAAGCGAGCGATGGGCGATACCGGTTTTCGCACCAAGTTCTTCATAGTCGAAGATCGCGACGCCGGTGGTTTCTGAGCCGGTTCCTGCTGTTGTTGGCACTGCGACTAGCGGTTTCAGATCGCCGGGTACGGGAGTGCCTTTTCCGATTGGCGCGTTTACATATTCTAGGAAATCGGCGGGGTAAGTGGAGTAGAGATTCGCTGCCTTTGCAGTATCGATGCTCGAGCCGCCACCGACTGGAAGGAAGCCATCGAAATTGCCATCGACAGCAAATTGGATTGCTTCTTTGAGCGAAGAATCGGTTGGTTCCACGCTGACTTGATCGAACACTGCGAAGTCGACGTTTGCCTGCTTTAGCGAGTCGGTTGCGGTGCGAACTGCCTGGCTATTGGCGAGTTGGGGATCGGTGACAACCATTACTCGCTTGGCGCCTAATCGGGCAAGTTCGTAGCCGGCTTCATTGGTGATTCCTGGGCCGAATTTGATCGACGAGGTATCGATAGTGAAGGCGGTTTCGGTTGGTGGCGTGGTCATCGAGTAGGGCGTTTCCGGTGAATCAGATCATTTTGTTTATTGATTGGAAGCAGAAGGATAGCCGAATTAGGAGTGTGACCAGAGTGTTTCTAGGGCGTAGTATCTCGGGTACATATTTTCAGGGCGAAATTTAGGACGAGAGAGAAGCATGCGAGTAGTTCAGTTTGTAATTCCGGGTGAGGGTCGACGAGTTGGCTTTGTGGATGGCGATGAAGTTGTCGACGTTACTTCGTCTTCGGCGTCGTTGACGTCGGTGTTCGACGTGTTCGAGGCTTCCCAAGCTTCGGGTACTTCGTTCGATGCCGCCCTTGCTGGTGCGGCGAACGACAGTTCGTCTCGATTGAATTACGCCGAGATGCTTTCAGCGGAAGTGGGCGGAGATTCGACGTATTTGATCGCTCCGTTCGATCACCCTGATACTCACCGTGTGATTGTTTCGGGCACTGGACTGACTCACACCGGCAGCATGAAATCTCGTGATCAGATGCACTCGGGTGATGAGAAACCTGCTGAAGAGCCAGCGACCGATTCGGCAAAGATGTTCCAGATGGGAATTGAGGGCGGTAAGCCTGCTGCCGGTGAACGTGGGGTTTCGCCGGAATGGTTCTACAAGGGGAACGGAACTATCGTTCGTGGCCCGGGTGAAGGACTTGAGATTCCTGCATTTGCGCTTGATGGTGGTGAGGAGCCTGAACTAGGCGGCTGTTACTTCATCGATAAGACTGGCACGCCACGGCGCGTTGGGTTTGCTTTGGGTAACGAGTGGGCCGATCACGAAACGGAGCGGATCAACTATCTCTACTTGGCACCTTCGAAATTGCGATCATGTGCTTTGGGGCCTGAGCTGATTACAGACTTCGAGTTCGATGAACTTGAGCTTGAGTGCACGGTTGAGCGAGACGGCAAGAAGATTTACGAAAGTGGTCCGCTGTATTCGGGCGAAGAGTACATGTCGCACTCGTTGGCGAATTGCGAGGATCACCACTTCAAGTATCCGTTGCACAGGGTGCCTGGTGATGCGCACATTCACTTCTTTGGTACAAGCCAGTTGAGCTACAGCACGCGTGATTGGAAGTTCCAACCGGGTGATGTGATTACGATCGCTGCTGAAGGCTTTGGTGCGCCTTTGACTAGCCCTGTTGTTGGTGGTGACCCCGTAGAAGGTAGAGCCATTCGGGTAGTGAAGGCCTGATCGAGATAGTTCAGAGTAGAAATTAGCAGATTTTGCAATTGTGGAGCTAATTAGTCCACAATTAGATAATTTGACTTCGAGTAGGGCTATGGAAGTAGCCCTTCGATTCATATGGCTACACAGTTCAATAACATCGACGAGCCGAACGTTACTGATGAAGTAACGTTCTCGCCGCGCGAGCTATCTGTTCTGAACGAAATTGCCACGGTGGTTAGCAGCGCTACCGATATTAGTGACGTCTACTCGTCATTCGCCGCTTTGGTCGCCGACGTTATCGATTGGGACGGCATCATCGTAAATACGCCGTGCGACGATGGCCGTAATTTCCTGATTCGTGTGCGTGAGGGCAGTGCCGTGACGGGGCGTCCCGCTGGCGAGGTCTTTGAGATCGAAGGCTCTCTCTACGCGGAGGTTCAGAAAACCCGTCAGACTCAGGTGAGAGCGGTGTCAGTTCCGTAGGATTTTCTGACGATGTTCTTCGTTCGCCTGAGTTCCGAAACTGCATCATCTGGCTGCTGCAAGGTCACGAACACCAGTACGTAGTCACCACGTCACGTGACAACAACACCTCATCCGGAACATCACCGTTGACTGGTATCACTGTTCCTTCCGCCGAAGAATCCAACCTCGGCTTAGGTAGATCGATCAAAGTGACGGATGCTCCGTATGCGCATGATTCGCGGGCAGAGGCAGCATCAGCTTGCTCGTCGATTATCGAGAACTGAGCGGTTCTCATCTTCAGCACCGCCACCCCAACATCTCTCTGTAATAAACGGGGTAGGCAGGTCTATCGGTGGTGGGTCTTGGCAATAGGCAGGATAGACCATCGGAACATCAAATTAAATCGTGCTATTGGGTCAACTTAGGGTCAACAAAGCAAAAAGTCCCCGCATTTCTGCGAGGACTTCTCTAGTTCATTTGCAATATGGAGCGGGGGACGAGATTCGAACTCGCGACATTCTGCTTGGAAGTTGTATTCGAACTGTTCCTCAGCGTCTCAGGACGACTTTTTCCAGAATTGAATTCATACTGGCAATCGTCGGGAAATGCCTCCCAGTGTTCCAGAGCGTTTCAGAACGTTCGTTGCTGTAACTTTGCTGTAACCAGTCGACCTAGCGTGCACGACATATTTCACCACTATCTCGATATAAGCGGTGTGCGTCCTAATTCCAGAGGTGTTTGCTGAGCAGGGCAATTAGATCGTGTACTGGGACTGTATGCGAGCCATGGGCGTACCGAGCATGATCGTGTTA
>JABIHL010000163.1 GCA_018649665.1 Chloroflexota bacterium
AAGACACACTATGAAAACTTTAGTGTCGGCTCACGCCTTCTCCCGAAACACCTTCGCAAGCACTTCTATTCGATCTACGCCTTTTCACGAGGTGTTGACGATCTGGGCGATGAAGCCGATGGCGATAGGCTGGGGCTGTTGAATCTTTGGGAAGAGCAGCTCGACGGTTGCTACCCGGGAACTCACGGACGCCCGACTCACCCCTACTTCGTAGCCTTGGCTAAAACGATTCGCACATTCGATATTCCCGCTGAGCCATTCAAAAGACTGATCGAAGCGAACCGGCGAGACCAGGACATAACTCGCCACGAAACATTCGGCGACATCCTCAAGTACTGCACGTATTCAGCGAATCCCGTTGGGCATCTGGTGTTGTATCTGGCTGGCATTCGAGATCCGAAGCTGCACGAATTAGCGAACCACACGTGCACTGCCCTTCAGTTGGCAAACTTCTGGCAGGACGTGAGCCGAGATTCTGATATCGGCAGAATCTACATTCCGCAGGAAGACATGAAACGTTTCGGTGTTTCCGAAGAGCAAGTTACCAACGGTGCGGTGGATGACAAGTTCATCGAGATGATGAGATTTGAAGTCGATCGTGCGCGCCAGATGTTTGTAGATGGATATCCGTTGGCTGACCATCTCGATAACCACCTTAAATCAGATTTCGCCCTCTTCACTCGTGGCGGTCTGGCAATACTTCAGGCGATCGAACGGGAGGGCTACGACGTACTTAGTTCCCGACCGGTGATTTCAAAATTTGGGAAAGTGAAAATCTTCACTTCAGTATGGCTGCGATCCAAACTGGGGATGGCGCTCATTCCTTCAGGTGCGTTCAAATCGGCTAGTGCATCGAAATCGAGAACTGGTCATACTTCCTAGATGCGAAGCACGATGCCAAGATCACGATCACGCACAACAGTCACTCCTCAGCAGATAGCCGACGCCTACAAAACGGTCGCCGCCGCTACTAAGGCTGCGTCATCGAACTTCTACTACGCCTTCATCACGCTACCGATCGAGAAGCGCAACGCCGTTTATGCGGGGTATGCGTTCTGCCGACTCGCCGACGATATCGTCGATGACGGTGAATATGGCGAACAAACTGGTGAAGCTCTCGATTCTCTCCAAACGCTTCTGGCGAACGCATATGCCGGCGAATATTCACAAGCAGATACCAACGGCAATGCCCCCGTCATTGAGGAAGCGACGCCCGATTTGTTGCTCGCACTCGGCGATACGCTTCACAAGTACCCGATCGATCAGCAGCACTTACTCGACGTCGTCGAGGGCTGCCGAATGGACCTCGATGGCACAACGTACGAAACGTGGGATCAGCTAGTCGAGTATTGCAAGCGAGTTGCGAGCGCTACCGGGCTCGCGCTGATCGAAGTGTTCGGATACGAAGATCCGAAAGCAGTCGAATACGCTATCGATCTAGGCATCGCTCTACAGCTCACGAATATTCTGCGCGACATCAGTGAAGATCTTGAAATCGGGCGGGTTTACTTGCCGTCTGAAGAATTGGCTGAATACGGCGTAACAGTCGATGATCTTCGCAACAAACGGGTCACTCCCGAGTTTCTGCGGTTCATGAAGTTTCAGGTTGCACGGGCTCGCAAATATCTAGCATCCGGCGTCCGACTCTTTCCGCTTCTTGATCAGCAATCACGCCAGTGTCCAGAGACGATGACGCAGGTTTACGAAATCCTGCTCGACCGTATCGAGAAGAACAACTACGACGTTCTGAACTACAGGGCGAGTCTTACGAAGTTCCAGAAAATCAAACTGCTTAGCGTCATATGGCTCAGGCGGCTTGGGATCAGGTTCGTTTAGATCATGCCGACACGAACCGTAGTCGTAATTGGCGGCGGTATCGCCGGGCTAGCGACAGCTGTCCGCCTTATTCAAAACGGCATCAAACCTATCGTCCTGGAGAAGCGTCCGTTTCTTGGCGGCCGTGCATATTCGTTCACCGATAAAGACACTGGTACCGAAATCGACAACGGTCAGCACGTGTTCATTGGGGCGTGCGATCAGTTCCAGCAGTACATCGCCGATATTGGGGCTTCCGACCAGATTCGAGTCGAAGATCGAATCGGTTTCCCGGTGCTGAAGAACGGAACAACTAGCTGGTTAAAAGCACGCAAGTTACCGGGGCTATTGTCGAATCTTTCTGCCCTGCTCGGTTACAGGCACGTCGGGATGATCGGGAAATTACGGATTCTCTGGGGACTTCTCAGCATCAAGCTCACCCGGTCGGTTCAGAACTCGATACATGACCAGATAACGTTCGACGACTGGCTTCGTAAGCACAGACAAAATGACGAAACGTTTCAGAATTTCTGGAACCTCATTATTTTGCCGTCGTTGAATGATGACATCAGTGCCGTGAGCGCCCACATGGGGATCGAACTGTTCAAGGTGGCACTTCTCGGCGCTGCCAAGAATCCAGCAATGGGCATTCCGTTGTCGGGACTCTCAACTCTCGTTGGCGACAATGCACGAAGTTTTATTGAATCGCATGGTGGCGAAATACGAACTGG
>JABIHL010000164.1 GCA_018649665.1 Chloroflexota bacterium
GACTTAGCGCGCCACCACTGAATGTCGGCGTTCGCACCCGACTGCCACTCGCGAGCGCTTACGTCGTTACCGGCTGTATAGCCAAAAACGTAATCGAGAGCATCAGCTTCAGAAACCTTGCTGGCTTCTTTTCCGATGATCGCAATTAGTTCCGACTCGCAAACAACAAGACCAGCATCAGCAGGAAGTTTGATCGGGTCGCCAGGACCAATGATCGCATTGGTGTTCTTGTAGAACGGCTGTGGCCGTGTAGGTCGGTCAGCACCAAGAAGGTGAGAACCGTAGTTCAACGCCAGACAAAGCATTTTGCTTGGGTTCGGGTTTGGAGCGAGGATCTTAACTTCGTTCAGGTCGTGCGTAGCTCCCGTCTCGGAGTAGTCCTGACCAATTGGCGAATTAGAAATCTCTTTTACCGTGTCGCCATCGACAACACCGTAGGCAGCATTGCCGCCATTTGAAAATCGTACAAACTTCATATTTTTGTTCTTTCCAGTGGCCGCTTTCGATGTTCGAAACCGACTCCATAGCCGCCAGCGTGCAAATGTTCCGTCATCGAATGTCGACAGAATCAACGTGTCACCAGTGGCGAGATCTGATCGTGAGCCGAAACATATTACTCCCGTATCCGCGGTATGCTCATGCCCATTCCAAAAATCCAGCCGCCTTAATCCCAGAATCTACAAATAAGACGATTGGATTTACACACCCGGGGCTTCATCACTCGCAGGAGAACAAAATTGTTCGATCTCATCATCAGGAACGGAACGGTAGTCGACGGAACTGGCTCAGCACGATTCAATGCCGACGTCGCAATCAAAGGCGATACCGTCGTATCGGTTGGTGAAATAACCGGCGAAGCAACACGAGAAATCGATGCCACAGGAAAAGTGGTCACTCCCGGCTTTATCGATCTCCACACCCATTCCGACAATTCGTTCCTTATCGACCCCCACGCCGATTCAAAACTCACCCAAGGCGTTACTTTCGAGCTAATGGGTAACTGCGGCATGAGCTACTGTGCGCCGCTGAACGAAAACACCATTCCCGGCTTCAAAGATCGAACCGACAAGTACGATCCCGACTTCCAACCCGGCTGGTCGACTATGGACGGCTACCTGACCGCCCTCGAACAGGCTGGCTCGACAATAAATATCGCTGCCCAAGTCGGGCACGGAACAGTTCGCGGCGCGGTCATGGGCATGGAAGCCCGCATGCCAACTCCCAACGAACTCAATCAAATGACCGCTTTATTCGCGGAATCACTCGATGCTGGGGCACTCGGGATGTCGACCGGGCTTTGGTACGGACCCGGCTCCTACTCTCTCGCCGACGAAATCATCGCGGTCACGCAACCGGCTGCCGATCGCGGCAAGCTCTACTCATCTCACATCAGGTCCGAAGCTGATGATCTAAGCGGACTCTTCCCGGCTCACGCTGAAGCCATCGAAATCGGTCGCCGCACTGGCGCTCGCATTCAAATTTCCCACGTCAAAGCCGTCGGACCTAAATTCTGGGGTCGTGGCTACGAGTTGATCGAAGGTATGGAACGAGCACGATCTGAAGGCATCGATGTTGCTGGCGACCAGTATCCGTACGAGTGGTCATCGACCGGTTTCTCGGGTGCGATGTTCGCTCGCTGGGCGCTGGAAGGCGGACGCCAAAAGACTCTCGACCGACTCTCTGACGCCGATACAAGGGCGCAAGTGCGAGCCGATGTCACCTACTACATCAACCGGAACCACTCGGCAGAGGGCTGCGTGATCGCAAGCTTCCCACCGGATCAATCTTTAGAAGGCCGAAGCCTGCAAGACATCGCTGATGAATGGGGCTGCGAGCCAGAGGAAGCTGCGCTACGCCTGTACGAACAGTCGGAAGGCTCGTACGTACTGCATTCGATGGAACTCCAAGACATCGATTCGATCGCAAAATGGCCGCTGATGTCGATTGCTTCGGACGGTTCGTCGTTGCGAGATGAAGGTCCACTTTCGTCGGGCAAGCCACACCCACGGAGCTACGCGACGAATTCGATAATCATTGAGCAATTTGTTGAACAGCGCGGGCTATTCACTCTCGAAGAAGCGATCTTCAAAATGACCGCCCTACCCGCTTCACGCCTAAACCTATCGAGGCGCGGGAGATTAGCTCTCGGACAAATCGCTGATGTACTGATTTTCGACCCAGCGAACGTCAAGCAGCACAACGATTTCGTGAACCCGCACGTCTACTCATCAGGAATGGACTACGTCTTCGTCAACGGCAAGCCAGCTCTAGAAAACGGCAATCCAAACGGCGAGTTGCCGGGCAGAGTAATGCGCAAACTAAGCGACTAACGCCTTCAGAGGGCAATAGCCCAATCCGATGTCACACCGTTCCAGCAACGTTTTTCAAATGTCATCCTGAGCCAGTCGAAGGACGACACGCACAGCCAACAACGTCCCGCTCTGTCATCCTGAATTCATTTTCAGGATCTAACGTTAGCCGCCTAACGATTAACAACGCGTACCCCGCACCAGATCCCTCGGCGGCACTCGGGAAATCGATTGAGGGCTAATTCAAGCGACAGATACTGAAAATGAATTCAGCATGACAGGTTGGGCGATTCTGAATCGAACTAGCGTCGACCGGAGCGAGATGGTGCACTTCTGCCGCCGGAACCGCCTGAGCGGCCGCGTCCACCTGAACTACCACCGCGTCGTCCACCCGGACGTCTTTTCGACTTCGAACCGGGCCTTCGCGAATCACCAGAATCGAACGTCGCTCGACGTTCACTCGAATCCTCTCGTCTCGCAGGGCGATTGGCAATAAATGCGAGCCGTCGGTCGTTACGCGTTTCGACTTCAGGCTTCTTCCAAGGAATCGGTGGGTTTGAGAGTTTTTTCGACTCAACCGCCAAGTCCATCAATGATTCAACTTCTTTACGACTAAGCTCTCGCACGCCACGCTTCGGCAAATCGTCCAACCGAACAGTGCCAAAACCTACACGTCGAAGACGAATTACCGGCGACTCCACTGAATCGAACATACGTCGAACGATCCTGTTCCGACCTTCATGAATCGTTATCTCAACCTTGCGTCGACGATTTGAAACGATCTTGATCTTGGCAGGAGAAGTTGGCCCATCTTCGAGCATGATGCCACGACTCAGCAGCGTTTCGCCCTCAGCCGTAAGCGGAACTGAAAGCTCGGCGAGATACGTCTTTTCGATCTCGAAACTCGGGTGTGCCATCTTCTGCGAGAAGTCACCATCGTTGGTCAGCAGCAGCAAACCTTCGGTATCAACATCCAAACGACCTATCGGGTAAATCCGCTCGCGAACATCAACCAAATCCATAACCGTAGGTCGGTCGTGCGGATCGGTAACTGTAGTCACGTAACCGGTTGGCTTGTTCAGCAGCAAATAGCGCTTTGTTTCAACCGAAACCTGGTTGCCGTCAGCAACAATATCGTCGGTTTCGATATCGGCAAAATCACCGATATGCGCAGTCTCGCCATTCACCGTGATGCGACCTTCGGTAATCATCTGTTCCGATTTTCGAAGCGATGCGATTCCTGCGGCGGCGAGTATTTTGTGAAGTCGTTGTTTCATATCTACTAATGAGTCTCTCACAGCCTCTGTTAGCCAGCGTTAAATAACCGAGCCAACTGCCGTACCACTCGCAAGTTGTCGCAGCGAAGTTTAGTATCTCCGAATATCAGAGACGTTCGGATGAACAAACGAACGGCGTCGCGCAATAAAACCAGACCGAAAGAGCCCAGAATGACCTACGATCTCGTCATCAAAAACGGCACAGTTGTCGACCCCGCACAGGGCGTCCACGCCAAAAAAGATATTGCCGTCGCAGGCGGAAAAATAGCGGCTATCGAAGACTATGTTTCTGATGCCGACACGCACGACGTTATCGAAGCAGAAGGACTGGTCGTTACACCCGGATTAGTCGATCTGCACGTTCACGTTTGGTGGGGAGTCGCGCATCTTGCCGTCGAAGCTGACCCCGCCTGTGTATACCGCGGGGTAACAACCGCAATCGACGCCGGATCGTCTGGTGCAAATACCATCGCTGGCTTCCACCGATACGTGATGGAGCAAGCATCAACCCGAGTACTCGCCTTCCTACACATATCAGGAATGGGTCAGCTCGACAACGACATTGGTGAGCTAGAAGACATTCGTTGGGCTCGCGTCGAAAAAGCAGTTGAAGCCGCCAAGCTTCACGCCGACCGCATCGTCGGCATCAAAGTTCGACTCACCGACAACATCGTGGGTCCTAACGATCTCGTAGCCCTAGATCGCGCGCTAGAAGCCGGTGAAGAGCTAAACAAGCCAGTGATGATCCACGTCGGCGGTTCCGTAAACCAGTTTGAACAGTTCATGGAAAAGCTTCGCCCCGGCGATATTGTTACTCACTCGTTTACAGGGCGACCCCACGGAATACTCGACAACAACAACAAAGTCGTCGATGCCGCTTGGGACGCAATGAACAGAGGCATCATTTTCGATGTTGGGCACGGCGCTGGTTCGTTCTCGTTCCCGGTTGCGGAGGCATGCCTTGAACAAGGACTAGGACCAGGCACGGTTTCTTCAGACGTACATCGATACAACATTCGCGGGCCTGTTTTTGACCTCATGACCACATTGTCGAAATACATCCACCTCGGCTACTCGCTCGACGAAGCGATTGCTCTCGGTAGTTCAAAACCTGCTGCCGCTGTTGGTCTACCCGACCACATCGGCACATTGAAAGTTGGAGCCGATGCCGATATAGCGGTAATTCAACACCGAGAAGGCTCCGTGAAATTCACCGACGCCGATGGCAATGAACGTGCAGGAAAACAGTTGCTTCTACCCGTCGAAACTCTCGCTAAAGGTCGTCGTTTCAACCCGCAACACTCAGCCCACCCAAAACTCGTAGGGCACCCACACAAGCATTGAATCAACCGCACCATACTTCCCGAGTGTCATCCTAAGCCAGTCGAAGGACGACAAAGAGGCAGAATACCCGGGGTTACCGCGCCTTATACGCAGCTCGTAACTCGCTCTGTTCCGGCTCTGGCAGGTACTTAACTGCCTCACGAAACGTCGTTCCGGAAATCACAGGCATGTGCCGACGCACGAACGCTGCCACCGGATCAGGTCGGATTCTTGATAAATCACGCAATACCCAACCGATTGCCTTCCGAACGAAAAATTCTTTTTCTTCGATCATCGAATCTGCGTACGTAACAAACCGACCCCATTGGCTATCGTCGCGTCTGAGCCCGCTCATCAACACAAGCAGCGAGAACCTTCGCAACCAGAAATTATCGTCGACACTCCATGAATCGAGTATTACGCCCACCTCAGGTAATCCACGATCAACAAGAACTGAACCTGGTTTGCTCAACGGATCTACCAACGCCCACGTGTTACACCTTCGTATAAGGTCGGCGATAATGTTGAGATCGTCTGGCACAAGTAAATGCGAATACTTATCGAGAAGAAGTACTCCAAATAACTGCATTTCAAAATGATTCCACTCGAAACACTGAAGCGACTTTCGAAGGAGTTCTGCCCGTTCGGTTATCGGGCTTTCCGCCATCGCACGCTTCAGTGCCGCTCGAACAACTGGAACTGAAACTCCAAAGAAATCAAGATCAGATTTCAAATAGGATTTTTGGTTCGCTGCACGAATGACGGTGCCGTCAAGACCAAACCTAAAAGCAATTTGGCCGAGATCAATTTCAGTCATAAATCTAATCAAACGGCGCTATGACATGGACGCCGAATTTTTCTTCTTTGCCACGGACGTCGATATTTTGCACTGGCACGTTCGGATACTGAGTGATTATCTCACTGTAGATGCTCTCAGAAACTACGATCTGACCAGCCTTAGCCTCGCTCTGTAGCCTCGACGCCGTATTAACGGTGTCGCCAAGTGCGGTGAAGTCGTTCACGTCGTCTGTACCGACTTTGCCGACATATGCTTTGCCATGATTGATACCGATTCCGACGGGCAACCAAGGTTCTTCGCCTGTGCCATATCCAACGCCTTTGAGAATCTTCATCGCAGCATCCATCGCTGCGTCCTGCATTGGAATTTTTGCAGCGGGCACGAAAAACGCCATAACTTCATCACCAATCATCTTGTCGATGATCGCCCGTTTTGGAATTAGAGCGCTCATTGCGACTTCGTAGAATCGATTTAGTAGCCCAGCAAACTCGACTGGCCCGACCTTCTCAGCGATCGTCGTAGAACCTCGCACATCGGCAAAAAGTACTGTTGTTTCGATTTCCGCACCACCGGTGGGTAATACGTCATCTCAGTAGTTACACATCTCCGGATTTTTACGAGACACTGTGCGATTTCTAAGCGCTTTCATCAGCGCCCCAGAAAGCCCATTCATCGGAACCAAACAGAATGAACATCGGTGGCTACCCGGTAGAAGCGAAGACGGTCGATCTTCATGTCCTTCGACAAGCGTTTTACGCCATATCTCGGTGATTGCTGGATCATCATGACTATGCAATGTCATCGATTTCCCTTGTTCGTTTCTTGAAAGTTAGAGTTCGTTGTGCGTGAGTCTATTCCGAAACACGAATATTCCACAATCGAATTACGTCAATCTCACGCACATTCGGCACGCTTCGCATATTCTTGGATGCATACAAAATCCAAAAAGGCACATAATTCGGTCGAGCTACTGATAACGACCGGGAGAGCATCGAATGGCGAACAAGAACGGACGAATCGGAATTCTAGTTGGTGGCGGTCCCGCGCCAGGCATCAATAGCGTCATTTCTGCCGCAGTCATCGAAGCAGTTCATTCCGGATACGAAGCCGTCGGCATAAAAAACGGCTACGAATATCTTGTAAAAGGCGACACTTCGCAAACAGTGAACCTCGACATCGACGACGTTGCTACGATCCACACCCGCGGCGGTTCGATTCTTCACACCTCGCGAACGAACCCAACCAAGCGGGCTGAAGATCTCGAAACTTGTGTTGCCACTCTCAAGAAGCTCAACATCAACAACCTGATCACAATCGGTGGTGATGACACTTCATTCGGTGCGTCTGAAATTGCCCGAGCAGCACACGGCGAAATTCGAGTTGCTCACGTTCCTAAAACCATCGACAACGATCTCCCGCTCCCGGGTGGTATGCCGACGTTCGGATACGAAACCGCACGTCACGTTGGATCAGGAATCGTGATGAATCTCAAGGAAGACTCACGAACCACGAACCGTTGGTACTTCATCATCGCAATGGGTCGCCATGCAGGTCACTTAGCCCTCGGAATTGGAAAGTCGTCGGCATCGACCGTCACTCTCATCCCAGAAGAATTTCCTGGTGAAACCGTTAGCCTTTCCGAAGTTTGCGATGTCTTAGAAGGAGCAATTCTGAAGCGTCGTACTCTGGATCGACCCGACGGAATTGCAATCATCGCCGAAGGAGTCGCCAGCAAGCTCAACATCAAGGACCTTCGAAACATCTCCGGTGTCGAAATCCCCCGTGACGAATACGGCAACATTCGACTAGCCGACCTGCCATTCGCTCGCATCTTGAGAGCCGAAGTAGAACGCCGCTTCTCCGAGCGCGGCGAAGCGATGAGCATTGTCGATCTGACACTCGGATACGAGCTGCGATCTGCACCACCTATTCCTTTCGATATTGATTACACCCGAACACTCGGTCACGGCGCAGTTCGGTTCCTCCTCTCGGACCCGGTAGAAAACGAAGGCACTGCTCAGGGAGCAATGATCTGTACAGTCGACAATCGGCTCCAACCCGTGCCGTTCGATGAAATGCGAGATGCAAAAACTGGCAAGACCATCGTACGAATGGTCGACACCGACAACCTCTACTACGATGTGGCGCGTCGATACATGACTCGAATTGAACAAACCGATCTCGACGATGAAGATACCCTCGGGAAGCTCGCCGATTCCGCATCGATGCAACCCGCCGCCTTCAAAAATCGATTTGCGGTCAAGAGTTAACGAGACACCGATCTGTGGTTAGCCAAGCAACACAATTAGCCGTCAAAGCGGAAGCTGTAGTTAAAAACTTCGGCGAAACGGCTGTTCTACGTGGGCTTAACCTTGAACTTCCAGCCGGTGAAGTCACCGTTCTGCTCGGTACCAATGGCGCAGGAAAATCGACGTTCTTACGTATCCTAGCGATGCTCACGCAGGTCGATTCAGGCAACATTTCTATGCTTGGCGCCGACATCGCCCAGCACGGACCCGCCGTCCGGTCCCTCACCGGATCGGTACTGCACTCCCCGATGCTCTACGGCGATATGTCGATACGAGAGAACCTGATGTTCTTCGCGGAGCTGTACCGGCTCGAAAACGTAGATGATCTTATCGCTACTGTCACCGCGAAGGTCGGTATCGAACCTCGCTTAGAACACCGAGTGCGAACGCTTTCACACGGTTTTCAAAAACGGGTAGCGTTGGCACGCGCACTAATGCACGCACCTCAACTACTGCTTCTAGACGAACCCGAATCAGGACTCGATAGTCGATCGGTAGCCCGACTAGATCGCATAATCGATGAATATCGCTCGCAGGGTCGCACGGTCATCATGACCACCCACATCGTCGAGCATGCGCTAGAGATTTCCGACCGCGCTGTCGTGCTGAATAACGGGACCGTTGGTTTTACATCGACCAACCCATCGCAGGACAAGACCGAAATTATCGCAGCCTACTCGTCGCCCGACGAATCTGACGAAGGCGGCTTCTAATGGGCTCTCTCAGAATCATTTGGGCGATCGGTCGTAAAGACCTACTGCTAGAAATTCGCAACAAGGACGTAGTCGTTGCGGTCGCCGGATTCGCTTTGCTCGTTCTGGTGATATTCACTTTTGCAATCGATCTTAATCAAGGCAATGCGAAGTTAGTCGGACCCGGTGTTTTGTGGGCGGGAATCGCCTTTGCCGGTGTGACCGGTCTCAATCGGGCGTTCGCTCTTGAAGTTGAAGGCGACACCTTAGAAGCGTTGATGCTCGCTCCTATCAGTCGTGATCTCATTTACCTCGGTAAGGCGCTCGGAAATTTCCTGTTCATCGCGGTCGCACAGATCATCGTAATTCCGGTTTTTGCCGTGCTCTTCAATCTAGTCGTTTTCCGATGGGAGATGCTCGCGATCTCCTTGCTCACCACTATCGGTTTCAGTGCAGTCGGCACGCTGTTCGCTGCGATGTCGGTACGGGTGCGAGCCAGAGAAGTGATGCTTCCTCTCTTATTCTTGCCTGTTGTCACTCCGCTGCTTATGGCAGCTGTCGAATCGACCAGTCACATGGTCTACGGAAGAAGCTGGAGCGACATGGCACAGTGGTTACAACTTGCCGTTGCGTTCGACGTTGCGTTCGTGGTGGTGTCGGCATTTATCTTCCAACACATCCTCGAAGACTAGTCGGTCGTAAATAGACACGAGATACACATACGAAGTTTTTACAGCAATAAACCGTGTTCGTGATAAAATTCTCTAAGTATTTGCTCGATAGAAATCGCCGGCACCCCACTATTCGATGAACAAAATCCTCGATCTGCTCGATCCCTTGTTGATTCTCAGCGCCACCCTCATGGGTGTTGCGTTGTACCTAATCTTCATCTGGGTTCCCACCGAAACCAACCAGGGCGCAGTACAACGCATCCTCTACTTCCACGTACCAGTGGCATGGGGATCGATGCTCGGCATATTTGTCGTTAGCGGCAGTTCGTTCATGTACCTGCTCAAGAAAAACGAGAAGTGGGATCGACTCGCCGTTGCCTCGGCCGAAGTTGGATTAATTTTCGGCGGGATGATGCTTCTATCAGGAATGATCTGGGCACGCCCAGTCTGGGCAGTTTGGTGGACCGGTGAAGCAAAACTCACCACAGCACTAATCTTGTTCTTTATCTACGTCGCCTACCTAATGTTCCGTAGCTACTTCCCACCGGGAGCCCAGCGACAACGACTCGCAGCGATCATTGGCGTAATCGGTGCAATCGATACACCTATCATTTACTTCGCCGCCAACCTGTGGTCGCAGGCGCCCCCGCCGCTTATCACTGGTCCTGCCGCCGATGCTGAGTCGACTCTAGGTAGCGATCTTGGAACGGTGCTTCTAGTATCGACTCTTGCATTTACATTCCTATTTATTTTCATGGTTCAGACCCGATACAAAATACGTAAGTCTGAAGACGATGTTGTCGAACTTAAAAGAGCCTCATCTGCGTCAGCAATGACGGGAGTCAATTGAAGTTGATGTCGAACGTGACCAATACCGCTATCCGAGTCGTGGCATTACGAATCGCCTTGGCGATGATCCTCGCATTCGCCGTTTCAATAAGCCTTACGCAGATATCTTCTGCCGAGCACACACCTCCCGTAAACGGCATCGTTGTAGGTGTCGAAACCGACGATGACGGGGCGCTAACCCGATTCGCTGTTTCAGATTCGACAGGAACGATCCACACGTTCACCATCTTCAAAGGCACCGAGTACGGCCTAGAAAATCAGGCTGGCGACCGTTGGGTTTCGATTCAGGAAGCAGAGCCTTCCGAAGCAGCTCGACGATTGCGAGATCACCGAGAGCGATTTGCACCAATCACCGTCACATCAGAAAACGGAACTGCCTTTTCTGTCGTAGAACGTGAAGAAGGAAAGCTAGAAACTAACCTCGGTTACCTCTTCGCAGTCTTCGCAGTAACGTGGGCGCTATTCTTCGCCTACGTTCTTTACCTAGGACGAAAACAACGAGTGCTTCAGCACGAGATTGCCCGACTCAAAGGCGCTTCAGGCAAGTAGATAACGAATATGACTAACGAGCCACAACAAAACGACGACCAGCCGCAGCAAGCACCATTGATAGACACGGCAACCGCCCGTACATCCACGCTAATGGGTCCTCGTGCCAAACTAGGATTAGCGTTCGTGCTGGTCGCAGCAGCCCTCGCCTATTTCGCCTTCACAGCCTTCGAAGGTGCTACTGTCGACTATCTATCGGTGGCGGAAGTAAATGTAGTGTCGCCGACCGAAATAGACCGTCAAGTTGGAGTTACCGGCAAACTCGTGCAGGACTCGTATGTCCGAGACGCCGATGGTCTCACCGCACACTTCTCTATCAAGGACGAAGACGGTATTGAGCAGCTAGACGTTGTCTACAAAGGTGAAATCGGTCAGGTCTTCTTCAACGATCATTCAGAGATCATTCTTCAAGGTCAAAAACTCGTCGATGGATCGTTCAATGCCGACAATCTAACGGTTCGATGCCCTTCGAAATATCTCACTGAATCTGAGCAGGCGGAAATCGACGCTCAGAACAATGGCGACCCACTCGCCCCGCCGTACCAGACCGACTACTTCGACCAAGAAGCCTAGTTATTCGATTCGGCTCTGCCGGAAACGAGAACTGACGGATGCAACGACGATCGTGAAGATGATTAGTCCCACCGCGAGTATCGTCAACGCGCTTCGTAGCCCAACAATCGCTGCCAACGATCCGCTGGCCAAACCACCGAGCGGGAATCCCGACCATGCGATCTCGTACGCGCCAATCACCCTGCCACGAACCTCTGCAGGCACGTTGAACTGAATCACCGCAATACCCAAAGCGACATGAACCGAGTTGAAGTAGCCCAGTAAAAATGCGAACGGCAGAGCAACAATCAAACTACTAGTGTGAGCCCAAATAATAACGAAGATCCCGAAGAGCAAATCGGTTATCAGCAGCGCCGGACCAGCCATGCGTACGCCACCGGTCCACGACATCGTCATCGCACCTGCGACAGCTCCAATACCAACGCCGGCGAACAGAACTCCAAGACCTCTCTCATCGATTTCAAAAATATCTTTGGCGAACGCCGGAATGATGAAAACCATCCCACCAAGCACAAGAGCATTAACGGCGGTGAACATCAGATTCATCCGAAGCAGTGGTCGCTCTCGAATCACCTTAACCACTTCAACCAAATCCGTAATCACGCCCTTCGATTTAGCCCGTACGACCTGCGATACCGGACGGAACGTCGTATAGATCAAGAACGCCATACCGAACAACCCAGCGATTACTCCATAAGCAGCACCTGGTCCGGCGGCTCCGAGCAGGAACCCACCGATCAGCGGCCCGACTACCCGTGCGCCGTTGAACACCGATTGATCAAGAGATATTGATCGCACAAGAATCTTCTTTGGAACGACGTCAGGAAGCAGAGATAATCGTGAGATCCAATCGATCGCCAAGCCCGATCCTTGAAATACGCCACCGACTACGATATGCCACGGTTCAAGCAGATCAGCCGAATAAAGAAGAGCGATTATCAGCATCGGCGAACCGGCTATGAACGCCCCTATCTTGAGCAACCTCGTCCGCGGCACCCGATCAGCGAGAACTCCGGCAAGAACACCGACTACCACGTTCGGAATACCAACCGCCGCACCCAAGGCTGCGAGCCAGAGAGTCGAACCAGTAAGTTCGAATAGCAGGTAGCCCTGCGCCACATTGATTAGCTGGTGTCCGGTGCCCCAAAACAACGTCGCCGCAACGAATCGCTGCAACGCTGAATTGTGTAATGAATCTAGAAGACCACCGTCTCGTTGTACTGGTGCGCTATTCGAATTAATATCCGTCTCGGAAATCTCAGGCATAGCCGGTCATTGTGAACCCATCCCATCACCAACGGGTGGAGAATCATCACAAATACACACGCCACTAAATTAGGAGAATTTTCGAGCGCTGGTATAATCAAATACACAATATGACCCCTGAAGTAACGTTCACCACATACCTGCTTGCCGCAGCGATTGCGTTCGGATTCGGCGCCGTTCCCGTCGCGTACACAATTGGGCGCCTAAACGGCATCAACGTGTTTGAAGTTGGCTCACGCCAGGCCGGTGCGACCAACGTGTGGCGAGAAGTTTCGCGTAAGCAGGGATTCATCGTCACGCTGATCGACACGATCAAAGGCGTCACAGCCATCATGATGGCGCGTCAGCTCGGACTCGATGGAGTTCAATTCCTCGTTCCTGTCACCGCCGCAGTTGCAGGTCACTGGAACTCACCATTAACAAGGTTCAAGGGTGGTGACGGTGTCGTAACTTTGATGGGAACGTCGCTAGCGATAGCTCCCCTGGAAGTTTTCGTTTCGGCTGTGATCGGAACCACACTGGCGATTTCGTTAAACCGAAAATTGGCACACCCAAGCCTTTTGGGCGGAATCTTCGGCTACATTGCGTTCATTTCACTGTCGTTTCGACCAACCTCGAACATCGACCCCAACATCGTTTACGGTCTTACCGCAATCGGGTTAGCCATCATGTTGCACAGCATGTACTTCCACAAACGCCACAGGAAATACTTTCATAACGGTTCCACTCTCGAAGATGAGACTGAACAAGCGCTCGGTCACGACAATATTAATTAGCTCTCAACAGCACGAAAAACAGACATAAAAAAAACGGCTAACAAATCGCCGTTTTTTCATTTAACTATCAAACCAAAGATGCTAATCGTCAGTAAGGTTTTTGATCTTCTCTTTGAGAGAATCAGGAACGCTGTGCTGTGGAGTCTGTCTCACCAGACCAACCGTCTGAGCGAGGCTAGTCATCCAGCCATCACAATCATTGCAAAAGCCCAAATGGTGACGAATTCTCGATGTCAGAGGCATCGCAACCTCGCCGTCGATGAAATCAGACGCGTTATCGCGAACCTCACCGCAATCGCCCATGCCATCTGCACAGGGATCGTCGGGAGAGTGTTTCTCGTCCCGTCCAATCAGTTTGTCTATCCACGACGTTGAGCCGTTCACAATGATCTCCATACTGTCGACAAGGTTGGTATACCTCAATTGCCGAACAGTTAATAGGATGCAGTGTAATCCGAATCGATTCAAAGATCACTCGCATCCGATTCAAGTGCATCTACATTTTCACAACAATCATAACGAACCATTGAATGATGACACACAAACCAGAGACCGGTTTATAACGTAAGGAAATGTATATACAACCTGAATAATAGGCTATTTCTGGTACAGTAATCGTACTGATCTTCAGTTGCGAATAGTGATTGCTGAGATCGTTTTGCCCAGCCACGCTACCCTGCACGATTCACACGACGGTACATGGACGCTCAAGAATTCACGGACATAGCTGAGAAGCACTCAGGATTCGTGTACAACGTTGCATACCGAATGATGGGCAATCCTCACGACGCTGAGGAAGTTGCGCAAGACGCTTTCGTTTCGGCGTACAAAGCACGCGATCGCTTTCGGGGCGATGCCCAGCCAACTACGTGGCTATATCGCATCACCGTAAACGCAGCCTTAATGCGGATTCGCAAAGACAAACGCGGTAAAGAGATGACCGTCTCCGAAGACAATCGACCAGACGTCGCTTCAAACAACTGGGCGGAATCTCCTGTAGCGGCGACCATGAACAGTGAGCTTGGTGGTCGGATCGACGCAGCGATCGACGCCCTGCCCGAAGATCTGAAAGTAGCAGTGATTCTCCGTGATGTTCAGGGGCTTTCGAATCAAGAGGCAGCCGACACTCTCGATGTATCTCTCTCAGCCCTCAAAGCTCGACTCCACCGCGGGCGAATAGCCCTACGCGACTCACTTGAATCCTACGTAGCTGAGCGCGCCAAAGCCGACTAGGTCGCCGTTGAGAGGCTTCTGCCCTCTCCTACGCATTGCACACTGGCACTTCGGGTCACTAGCCGGTTCCAACGATTCTCTGTCATTCTGAACCGAATTCAGAATGACAGCGCAAAGCTTGGCCCTGAAACGCGCATAAACGAAAAAAGCCCCGCACATGTGCGGGGCTTTTTTCGTTTATCGATTTATTCGAACCTCTATTGAAGCAGGTATGAATCCAGCAGTTCGTCGTTCGTTCGCTTCGGAGCACGCGCCATCAAACCTTCATAGCGATCCTGAAGCGTCTTGCCTTCCTTCTTGAAGATAACTCCAAGAGGAACACCAGGTCGGCTCAACAGATCGTTAGCGTCCTCGACACTGCTCGGGTCGTGGTCTTCAGGAATCTCAAAAGCCAGGCCCTTGATACCTTCCTTAGGCTTACCCTTCAGAATGTCGTAGGTGTCGTTGTACGTGGTACAAGGCGACTGAACGTGAACGATGCTGAAGCCCTGATGATTCATAGCTTCCTGAATCATTTTCGCCAATACACGAGGCTTGCTCGAGTAGTACGAAGCGATGTAAGTGACACCGATCGACATGTACAGCTTCAATGGTGAAACTGGAGTTTCGATCTTGCCTAATGGAGTTGAAGTTGTAACAGCTCCAAACTCACTCGTTGGCGACGACTGACCCTTCGTCAGACCGTACACACCGTTGTCCATGACAACAGCAGTGATGTTGGTATTTCGGTTCGCAGCTGGTCCCAGGTGCTCACCACCAATTGAAAGGAAGTCACCGTCACCAGCAACCACAACCGTGTTCAACTTGGGGTTGCCCTGCTTCACGCCAAATGCGATCGGTAGAGACCGCCCGTGAATGCCGTGGATGCCGAATGGCTGGTCGCCTTCAACAAGGTGAACCATGTTTCCGGAACAACCGATACCGGCTACAACAACGTTGTTAGCCTGCGGCTCTTCGTGTTCTACCGAGTAACCCTCGAGTGCTACCTGAAGTGCTCGTCGCACTCCAAAGTCGCCACATCCCGGGCACCAGGCGAAATCATATTCAGGATTACGCTTGCTCATGCTGTTACTCCAGCCCCGATTCGCTCGCTAATTCTCGTAACAAGATCTGCAGGCCTGAACGGCAAGCCCGTGTACTGAACCACTGATTCAGCGTTGTAGCCCTCCATACGGAGAAGCGCCGACCACTGACCTAAGTAGTTTAGCTCAGGAACAATGATCTTCTTTCCAGATTTTAAAACGTCCTTCACTTCTTCTGGCAGCGGATTGAGCGCTACCGAGTAAAGCCAACCAACGTTCTCGCCCTGTTCACGGAGCCTGTCGTACGCCTCGCGAGCCGGCCCCTTCGAGCTACCCCAAGGCATGATGATGACATCAGCATCGGCGTTCTCGATTTCATAATGCGCTCCATTGAGAAGATCAAGCTTCTTGAAACGTCGCTCCATCAATCGCACGTGGTGTCGAGGCAAGTGAGTCGTGTCACCAATCTCGTCGTGCTCTGAACCGTTCGCAACATACGCTCCAGCGCCACCAGGAATCGGCATACCGCCAAGAGGCGTTGAGCCATCCCACGAATCGTATCGCTTGCCAGTATCGCCTTCGCTTACTGTTGCTCGGCTTTCAGTGCTGACCTTAGAGAGGTCAGGACGTCGGATGTTCTCACCACGCTCGGCAAGACCGAACTCAGTCACGAGAATCACCGGACCCTGATATCGCTCGGCCCAGTTCGTAGCCAGCGCACCAGCGAAGAAGCATTCTTCGATTGTGCCCGGAGCCAGTACTGGCATCTTGATATCGCCGTGTGCAGGGTGCATACAGCTGAAAAGGTCAGATTGTTCAGATTTCGTTGGCAGTCCCGTAGCCGGGCCACCACGCTGCACGTTCGTTACAACGAGAGGAATCTCTGCCATCCACGCCAATCCTAGGCCTTCGCTCATTAGCGAAAAGCCAGGACCCGCAGTAGCCGTCATCGCCTTCTTGCCAGCGAAACCGGCACCGATAAGGGCGTTGATTGCCTCGATCTCAGATGCGACCTGGTGAACGAATCGTCCCTCGCCCCACAAGTTGTTCTCCATCCAAACCAGAACCGTCGTGGCAGGAGAAATTGGATAACCAGCGTAGAAATCGAGGCCGGCAGCAACAGCACCCATTGAAAGCGCTGCATTCCCCGTTATGACGATCTGCTTGTAGTCAGGAGCATTTGCAGATTCGAGCTGGCCAACTTTGAATCCGCTGGAAGCGGCGACTTCGACACCGAGGCGAACAGCCTTGATGTTGGCTTCGATAATTTCTGCATCGCCATCACGCCCACGAGTAAATCGCTGTGTGATGAATGCATCGATCTCTTCAAGCTTGAAATCGATCAACTGTGCAACGGCGCCAATCGTAACCATGTTCGCTGCACGAGCGTTACCCGTCGATTTGGCAAGCTCGTCAGCCTTAATGCCAAAGTAGCTACCGCCTTCAGGCAGTTCGTACTCTTCCGCGTTGTAAACGGTTACGCCACCGGGAAGAATATCCTCATGGTGGTGGTCATATGCGTACTGGTTGAGAGCAACCAGTACATCGACACCATCGCCCGAACTCAATACTGGCGTGGTCGAAATTCTTACCTGCGATGATGCTGGGCCACCCATGATTTGCGACGGGAACGTCGAGTGGGTCTGTACGAAATACCCGGCATGAGCAGCTGCCCGTGCCAATGCATCTGCAGATGTGACCAGTCCCTGTCCGCCCTCTCCGGCGAATCGGATGACGAAGTCGTGCTTATCCAATGTTTACTACCTTCTCCCGAACTGACTGTTCGGCGAACTGTTGAAAATTGCGCTTGAATGGTTCTGATTCAGGCGCAAAAAAACCGCATGCCTCGAAAGTTATGCGGTTACTTATTATCTGATGATTCCTGTGACCGACTCGAAAAATGAGAGAACACAATGCAAGCCACCGCTCTTGCCGAGCGAGGGCGAATAATACTTGTTTGAATTAATCGTGTGTTGTGAACTGACATGTTCGTGCGTTTACCCAATCAACAATTATCGAATTCGATCAGTTCAGTGTCAATTTATTTATGTGGTGAATTCGGTCTCGTTCGTCAGTTGTGTTGAAAGTTCAGCCGCTAGCGTTTGACCACTGGCACTACCAAACTTAGAATCCGCTCACACATATACTGTACTCAATCTTACTTTCATACTCGCTCAGTCTCATAATTACCGTTTAAATGAATCGTCAACGCACGACAGATCACTCAATCGACCGCTGGTCAGCCGGTGGGGTAGTGCTGCGCGCCGACGCAAATAACGACGGGAAATTATCAGTTGCCCTGTGCCACAGACGTGCAGAATCCCTATGGGCACTGCCAAAAGGCACACCGGAAGACGGAGAATCGGTGCCAGAAACCGCCGCCAGAGAAGTCACTGAAGAAACCGGACTCCAAGTCGAAACAGGCCCGGCTATCGACGATACGTACTATTCATTCTTCCGCACAGCTGGCCAAACGCTCGGCGATCTGCCATTTGAGGAAAATAGTACGGTTCGAATCGATAAGACTGTCCACTGGTACCTAATGAAGTACATTGGTGGCGATACATCCGATCACGACCATGAGTACGATGATGTCGAATGGATCGAGATCAACGAAGCATCACAGAGGCTTACCCATCGGAATGAAGCGCGAGTCCTGGAAAAAGCTGTGGCCTTTTATGAAGGGCGAGCAGGAAGCGACGACTGAGCTGCGCCTCGTCGGAAATAAAACTGTGCTCCGCACTAAGTCTATGGACGACGCGGAAGCCGATTATTCATGGCGTATCGATCCCGAACTTGCCGGTCTCGACGCAACACGTCCGGTAACTCTTTCATTCACCGAATATCTCCGCTATCACCGTGACGATGTCGGTTATCCGTCCCCGTGGTCAGTACGCATGGCAATCGACACGCTCGACGGTCACCATATCGGCAACTGCATGTACTACGACATTAATACAGAAAAGTCGCAGTGCGAATTAGGAATCATGATTGGCGACCGTAATTACTGGAGCCAGGGTTACGGCACCGATGTGGTCAAAACCGCTCTCGCTCACATCTTCACGACTACCGAACTTGATCGGGTCTATCTACATACACTCTCGACCAATTTCCGAGCGCAAAAGTCTTTTACGAAATCCGGTTTCAAACTATTGCGTGACGTTCGGCGCGACGGCTACGAATTCATGATGATGGAAATTTGGCGAAAAGAATGGGAAGCCGCTAACCCAGTCGAATCCCGAGCACAATCCGGTAACTCCGCTTCATCCCCAGCGGCTCCGCAAACAGACGTTGACCCACTTATGGGTTCCGAACCCAAAGCTACTTAAAAACTCAGGAGAATCCTTAATGAATCTACTTCTAATCACCGGTGGCAACCACCCGTACGAAGAATCGACGCCGGTTTTGCAGGAATTTCTTGAGGGAGCCGGACACTCGATTACTTTGTCGGAATCAGCAGACGAGCTTTCTGGCGATCTATCGGCCTTTGACGCCATTGTGCTCAACACGCTTCGACAGGAAGCCACCGATAACGATCTCAGCGACGCACAACGCTCCGGGTTCGAATCGTACGTTTCAGGCGGCGGTTCACTTCTTTCAATTCACATCTCGGCAGCATCATGCCCCGAATGGTCACAAACCAAGAAGATCACCGGCGGCGGATGGGTTCTTGGCGAAAGCTGGCACCCGCCATTCGGTTGGTTCGAAGTAACGATCGATAATCCTGACCACCCGATTGCAGCCGGCGTAGCAACGAATTTCTGGACCTACGACGAGTGCTACTGCGGACTCGACATTCAGCCCGGTATCGATGTGTTCATGCACGGCGTAGTCGAAGGCGACATTAAGCCACTCGGTTGGACTCACCAATTCGGTGAAGGAAAAGTAGCCAACATCGCGCTTGGTCACGCGGGATCGTCACAGCAACACCCGCAGTTCCAAAAACTAATCCTCAACGCCCTCAACTACTTGAGTTAGAGGTGAACGAATTCCTTCTCCCAGTGGGAGAAGGCTAGGTTGAGGGTGATATCGGCAATCTAAACAATCGCTGAGGTAGGAAATTTCACCCTCACCCCAACCCTCTCCCCGGGGAGAGGGAGCCATAACCATCCGACCCTAAGTCTCCGGAAAGTACGATCAAAGCCATGCCCTCCAACCGCCGACCCAACATCGTTCTCATCATGTCCGACGACCTCGGATACGAAGCCATCGGGGCCAACGGCGGCACGTCGTACGCAACGCCGGTTCTCGACAATATGGCAGCCGCCGGGGCACGCTTCGAAAACGCTCACGTTCAACCGCTTTGCACCCCCACCCGCATCCAGCTCATGACGGGCAAGTACAACTTCCGAAACTACGTTGGATTCGGTCTAATCGACCCCAAAGAGGTCACTTTCGGGCACTTGTTCTCCGATGCCGGGTACAAAACCTGTATAGCTGGTAAATGGCAGCTTCACTCGTACAACCCGCCCGACGAAATGCCCGAAGCTCGATCCAAAGGTCAAACTATCGAAGATGCCGGGTTTGATGAATTCTGTGTTTGGCACCCACACCACACTGAAGACAAAGGCTCCCGTTACAAGGACCCGATCATCTACGAAAACGGCAAATTTCTAGAGAACATGGACGGTAAGTACGGTGAGGACATCTTCGCCGATTACATCATGAATTTCATGGAGAAGAACCAAGACGATCCGTTCTTCGTCTACTTCCCGATGGCGCTGACCCACCGTCCGCTCGAACCAACTCCCGATAGCCCTGAATACGACGATTTCATCCCGCCTTCCAATCAGACGCTTGGCGGACGTACTTGGGACGAACTCGAAGGCTGGGATGACGATGCCAAGTACTACAAAGACATGGTCGAATACCACGACAAGGTGATCGGGCGTGTCAACGATAAGCTCGAAGAGCTCGGTATCGCCGATGACACGCTTGTTATCTACGTTGGCGACAACGGATCGCCGATCGAAGTCTGCTCAGTCATGCATTCACACACCGAGGTTTGCGGAGGCAAGGGCTTAACTGTCGACCGTGGTACTCACGTTCCACTAATAGCCAGCTGGCCCGGCACTATCCCTGAGGGTCACATCGAAACCGATCTCGTTGATTCGTCGGACTTCCTACCGACAATCCTCGACGCCGCCGGAATTACTCCCCCTGCCGACTACGTTATGGACGGTCGAACGTTCTTGCCGCAGCTTAAGGGCGAAGATGGCGATTCACGAGATTGGATGTACTTCCACTTCGAACCAATGAGTGGTCGTGTTTACCGATTCGCCCGCTACATTCGTACGCATCAGTACAAGCTCTACGACGATGGAAACCTCTTCGACGTTAATGCCGACCCAGAAGAACAATCACCGTTCCTCGAAACAACCGATAACGAAGAACGCTCCACTGTCCGATCCCAACTACAACCAATCTTCGCCCAAATGGTGAAATAACTGCATCACCACCCGAAACCACTAGTCCTCCCTCCTTCGGGAGGGAGCTAGAGCGAGGGTAAACTGCAGCTCGGAGCCGAGTTACAAAGTAACGAGAGCGACTAACGAAGACTGCAGCTGCGACCAAGTCGTCCGACGACGCCCGAAGCAAAAGAAAACACCATGACAACTCCACGCACCGACTGGCTATCCCTAACAACCGAAGAAGCGATCGAGCCTGATCTGCCGATATGCGATCCGCATCATCACTTCTGGGATCGACCCGACTTCCGCTACATGCTCGACGAACTTCTCGTCGATACCGGCGGCGGACACAACATCACCGAAACCGTCTTCGTTGAATGCACCGCTATGTACCGAAAAGGCGGCACCGAAAGCATGAGCCCCGTTGGGGAAGTCGAATTCGTCAACGGGATAGCGGCGCAAGCAGCGAGCGGAATCTACGGCGAAACGAACGTCGCCGCTGGAATCGTCGGCTATGCAGATCTATCGCTCGGAGCCGAAGTTCAAGAAGTGCTCGAAGCCCAGATCGCCGCAGCCCCCGAACGTTACCGCGGCATTCGAAACTCAACGTGTTGGGATGCCAATCCTGAAATCGGCGGATACAAAAATCCCCCGAAGGGCTTGATGTCCGATCCTAAATTCCTTGAGGGCTTTTCGGTTCTCGACAAACTCGGACTAACCTTCGACGCATGGCACTACCACACCCAACTTCCTGAACTCGTCGAACTTGCGCAGGCGTTCCCGAACGTCACGATCATCCTCGATCATTTGGGCGGTCCAATCGGAATCGGACCTTACGTCAACAAGCACGACGAAATGTTCCGTGACTGGCAAAACGGCATATCGGCTCTCGCATCTTGTGAGAACGTAAATGTGAAGCTCGGCGGAACCGGAATGCCGCTGGGCGGATACGGCTGGCATGAGCGTTCGACTCCGCCAACATCTGAAGACATCGCAACCGTAATGGCGCCCTACTACAACCACTGCATCGAAAAACTCGGCGTCGAACGTTGCATGTTCGAAAGCAACTTCCCTGTCGACAACCAATCGATGTCGTACACGGTCCTCTGGAACGCATTCAAACGAGTCGCCAAAGACTTCACTGCCGGCGAGAAATCATCACTATTCCGAGACACAGCTCGACGTGCGTACCGGCTACCAGCGAACTAAATGCTCAACCGGTTACTTAGCCGGTCTGAAACCTTCGTATTCTGGGTCGAGAACAGTCTGAACACCCAGCGCATAAGCACCAATCGCCTCGCCAACACCACCGTAAAAAGTAGGGAAGGCGTAGATCATGCTTCGCAGATCGTACAACTTCGCCTTTGTGTGAACAGCTAAAGTGAGAAGCCCTAGAATTTCGCTAGCGCGGGGACCTGATGCCATCGCGCCAAGCAAAACTCCCGATTCACGATCGGCGATTATCTTGATCGCTCCGTAACCCGCCATATCGAGCCATCCGCGGAACGTATATGGAGTTCGTTTCACCGCTACTTCGACATCCAGCCCACGTGCCACGGCCTGAGCCTCGGTCAGCCCGACCGACCCCACTTCAGGATCAGTAAATACCGCTCTCGGTACAGCGTCATACCTAGCTGGCGCATGATCGATCTTCAAAATATCGGCGGCAATAATCCCCGCTTGATGAACCGCTACGTACGTGAACATCGCCTTGCCAGTCATATCCCCCATAGCCCAAAGTCCAACGGCAGCGCGCATACGTTCGTCAACCTGAATAAATCCGTCGGTCGCCAGACCCACAGACTCAAGCCCAAGCCCGTTCAGATCGACTTTTCGGCCAGTCGCCACAAGAAGCTTTTCAGCGACAAATTCATCGCCGCCCGCCAACGAAACAGCGATCGATGAACCCTGTGATTTCACACTTGTGACTGAGTCACTAGAAACCACCGAAATTCCTTCAGCTTCGAATGCGCTCGTAACCGCTTCCGATGCCTCGGGTTCTTCGCTCGGAAGCAGTCGATCCCCGGCCTCGATTATCGTGACCTTCACCCCAAACCGTGCCAGCACTTGTCCGAGTTCACATCCGATAGGACCACCGCCCATGACGATAAGCGACTCGGGAAGTTCTTCGGCAGAAATCACATCGTGAGTGGTCCAGTACTCGACGTCTTGAAGCCCTTCGATACTGGGAATCGTTGGTTGCGAACCGGTAGCGATCACAACTCCAATTCGAGCCGTTAGAGTCTCACCGCCAACAGTCACCGACTTCGGCCCAGTCAGCTGTCCTCGCCCGTGAATCAAACGCCCGCCGCGTGATTCGAATCTCTCCACAGCGAATGAATCATCGAATCCAGCCGTAGCTTCAGTTCGAATTCGATTGGCGACTGGAGCCCATTCTGAACGTATGTCAGCATGACCCGCGACGCCTTCCGTACGGCGCCCTTCCTGAAGAATGTTCGCCGCACGAATCATCATCTTCGATGGAATACACGCCCAATAAGCACACTCTCCGCCGACCAGCGATGCCTCGATTCCGATGACACTCACGCCTGCGTCGAGAAGTTGCAGTGAAAGATCTTCGCCACAGGTTCCGACACCCAAAACGATAACGTCAGCCTCGGTCATTTGTGCATCGGCCATGGAGTTCAACCCTTACTGGCAAGAAGAATTCGAGCCAACTTAAAAGAAACGAATACACCAATGCTCAGACTGAATATTGGTGCGAGCCGCAAACGTAACACACCGGAACAATCGTTCCAGTCAGCACGAACTAATCCTGAGGCGGCGCTGGATTCACTAGATCCATACCGATCGTCTCTGGGAACACGCCCGCAAGTTCTTCGACCGTCCAGCGACCTGCCTTGTGGATCGATCTTCCTTGTTCGGGTGAATTCATCAAACTGACACGATTTCCAACGGTGTGGAAAATTCGGCCTGTCACGTCTGCTGCCTGATCTGATGCGAGCCACGCAATCATCGGTGCAACCTGCTCTGGCTCAGTCGTCAGCGTACCCTCGGGTGCGGGAAGGAATTCGCCCTTTCGCATATCTTTGGTCGAGTCGGGAATCGAATCGGTCATTCGAGTCTGTGCGCCCGGCGATATCGCGTTCGCCGTCACGCCGTGCCGCGCCAAA
This sequence comes from Chloroflexota bacterium, assembly GCA_018649665.1. Classification (GTDB taxonomy): domain Bacteria; phylum Chloroflexota; class Dehalococcoidia; order Lucifugimonadales; family Lucifugimonadaceae; genus Lucifugimonas. The sequence continues at coordinate 24,194 of JABIHL010000164.1, forward strand.
TCCTTGGCGACCACCCGGGTAAACCCAGCGATAGCGTCCTTCGCTGCACCGTAGTTTGCTTGACCGCCGTATCCGTATAAACCGGAAACCGAGCTAAACGTTACTATGCGACCGCTGCCCTGATCTTTGAAAATCTTCGATGCTGGCTGAACGACCGAGAACGTGCCTTTGAGGTGAACCCCCATCACATCGTCCCACTCCTGCTCGCTCATGTTGAACAGCATGCGATCTCGCAAGATTCCAGCTGCAGTCACAACAATATCGAGTCGACCAAACTCCTCCACCGCCGTCTTAACGATATTTTCGCCGCCCTCCATCGTTGCCACCGAGTGATACGAAGCAACTGCACGCCCACCAAGTTCTGATATCTCTTCAACGACCTTTGCGGCTGGCGTAGTGTCCTCACCGTCACCGTCCAGAGAAGCCCCGACGTCGGCGACGACCACGGCAGCTCCTTGCGATGCCAACAGCTTGGCAACGCCACGCCCTATGCCACGTCCAGCGCCCGTTACGACAGCAACCTTTCCTTCGAGTCGCTTGCTGGCGACAGGACCCTCCACAGAAGGATGACCCAGCAAGCTCGGTCCCACCTGTGCGTCCAACTGCTCCGGCTCCCAAGTAGCGGGCGGTGCAGAGTTGTAAATCGTCTTCACCCGCCTTGGCAGCGTCATGTGCACAACGTTTCCGCCGTACACGAGGAACGTCTGTCCATTTACTGGTGCTGAATAATCGGAAGCTAGGAACGCTACGAACGGCGCAACATCTTCAGGCTCCCATGACGCTTCGCCCTTGCCAGGAAAGAGTCCATTGGCGGCGAGCTTTTCTCTTGTCGCCTGTGGAATCGACTCGACCATGCGAGTCTCCGCCCGAGGGGCGATCGAGTTGGCGGTCACGCCGTACTTCCCGAGATCTTTTGCGACTACTTTGGTAAATCCGTGAATACCCGACTTGGCTGCGCCGTAGTTCGCTTGACCGGGGAACCCAACTAGTCCCGATTCGGAAGTAAACGTGATGACTCGCCCACCACGTAGTTTTCGAAACAGTGGTGCGGCGTGTCGCACAATGTTGAACGTGCCTTTGAGATGAACGTCGTATACGGCGTCCCACTCTTCTTCCGACATGTTGTAGATCATGCGGTCGCGAAGAATTCCGGCAGCCGTAACGACAATATCCAAGTGCCCGAACGAATCGAGTGCGGCTTGAACGATCCGCCCTCCACCATCGAAAGTGGAAACCGATTCAGCGATAGCAACAGCCTCGCCCCCGGCAGCTTTGATCGCAGCTACTACTTCATCAGCAGGACTCAGACCCTCTGCTTCACCCGAAAGTGAAAGACCAGCGTCGTTGACCACAACCTTCGCACCGTTCGCCGCAAGTTCTATGGCGATACCGCGTCCGATTCCACGACCTGCTCCGGTAACGATTGCTACTTTGCCTTCAAGCGCACCACTCATATGTTCAAGTTCCTATTTGCTGAGTTTGGTTAAATTTTGAAAATGCGGAGCCAAATGAATCCGTTAGCTCACAGAACGAGTCGGAAGCGAAACTAATGCTCTACCCGGAGTGCTAATTGCACCTTCAGGATTACGAAGACCAATTTCGATCTCGACTAGGCCAACGCCATCTTCGATCCGAACGTCGGTGATCTTGCCGACGCACGTGGCAGTGTCGCCCGGATAATCGATTGCACGGTACGACACGTCGAGCTCCAGCAATCGACCTTCCGATCCGATCCATCCTGTGACCAGTTCACCTAGCCAAGCACTCTTCAACGCCCCATGAATAATCACGTTGGGGTGTCCTGCTTCTTTTGCGACGTTGAGATCATAGTGGATCGCTACAAAATCTTGCGAAGCACCTGCGTACATCACCAGCTGCCGATTGCCGGGCTGCTTCACCAGTTCAGGAAGTTCGTCCCCAACACTCACGTCTTCGAACATCGGTGTTTGAGATTTAGTGATCGCCAACGCCTGAGTCCTTTTCGCCAGTGCCGTAGGTAATCGTCGTGGTGGTCTGAGTAGCGACCAATCGCCCCTCTTGATTCGTGTAGCTAATCTCTGAAATCTTGAACAACATCGCACCCATTCGACCGTGCTTCTCGAATAGATCGGTGATCTTCCGTACTACCGTAATCTGGTCGCCAACCCGAACTGGCTCGTTATATCGATACTTGCTGCCACCATCGAGAATATGTGCGAACGGCTCGGGATAAGGCATCGGGTAGTCGCCCGGCAATAACGACCGAAAGAACGTAGGGGGTGCGATCAATTTGCCGTAGGAACTCGACTCAGCGAATTCTCTGTTCGTATACAGCGGGTTCGGATCACCGATAGCGCAAGCGAAACGCTCAACCGCGTGTCGTTCGATGTCGTAGGTGACAACGTTCGATTCCAGATCAATAAATGATCGAAGTTCTTCCGAAATAACCGTGTCATCAGACGATACTGATGTCGTCATATCGATCCCCACCGCTGCTAAAAGTTAGGCATGCAATCGATCACGTGTGAACGTCGAACCGCTGCTTACTGAAATTAGCGCCAGTCTAACCCTTTTTGCGCCGACGTTTGCCACCGCCCAAACCTGATTTCGATTCACCTGGCGATTCAGCAAATATCGTTCGTTTACGCCGACGCACCTGCGAACCTACCGCTGCGGCAGTCATCAAAATTGCGGTTGGAAAGAACAGTATGCCGTTCACAAAGATGAACAGAACAACGAATACGTAGATCAAGAATGTGGCGACCCACAGGTTGATCTTCGCCGCCCTGTCAGGGATGCCATCTTTGGGTATTACCCACAATGCGCTCCCTGTGAGAAATACGGGCAACATACTGATCAGTATCAGTTGGTACTGACCATCAGCAGCGAGCGTTTTTCTGACTATTTCGCCAGTTTCTGCATCGGTAAATTCTACCAACGGCACGACGAACAACGACGCGAAGCTCAATGCGGCAAACGAGGTCGCCGAGAACACAAAGACATAAATTCGATCCCATCGACGCGTTTTCATGGCAACCGATTGTATTAGGAGTTACACAGATTTAGAGCCGAGTAATGATCGTATTCGACACCAGCTTGCAACTCATCGCAGGAATTACGTGCCGGAAACGACTACACCGATATCATTCTGGTCAGCTCGCCGACCGATTCGATAACGACGTCAGGTTTGCTACCGCTGACCGCCCATTCCCTGCCGCTCGACACCCATGCTGTCTTCATTCCAGCATCCGAAGCGCCTACTATATCGGCGGTAGGGTTGTCGCCAACAAACAGGAATTTACCAGCAGCAATCTCGCCAGCGACCAACGACATCCCAAGTTCAAATATTCGCCTGTCCGGTTTTCGTAATTCGACCAAAGAAGAAACCACTACCGACGAAGCTACTTGATGTAACCCGAGGCTTTCTATCACCGTTTGCTGAAGCGGACTGCCATTGGTCACAATTCCCCAAGGAATACTTATTTCAATTAGACCGCCGAGGGTTAGTCGGGTGGGTCGACCTAGTGAGAACGCCGCCGGATACTCTCGGTTCCACCAATCGAGCAGTTGATCCGCATCGTTTACGCGAGTCGAAAGTTCGCTCGCTACCGCTGTCATCTGCACCCGTTTGTCCGGAATCGTTCCACCAGCGTCAATTCGCACGAATTCAGCGACAAAGCTTTCTTCGGATATGGCTGAATCAGTCACCCCAACGCCCGTGTACATCTTGCGAGCGAGATTCCGAACTGCATCATCACGGTCAACGAGCGTGTTGTCCAAATCGAAAAGAACGGCTGCTATTTCAAGTCCAGATACAAGCATTAGACAATCTCTATATCGGTTGAAGCGGCAGGTGTTCGCCTTGGGGTAGTTCGACCGTGATTCGGTCGCTTGGCCGAACCTCACCGCCGCGAACAACAACGCTCATGACACCGGTTTTACGGATCAATTCACCGTTCGCTTCACGGCCAAGAACAGCCTTCATTAATCCAGGGATGAGCCCGTCTAACTGGGCACAGGGGTTTCTCAACCCGGTGACCTTGACTACTGTCTGATCGCCGATTTTGAGCAATGTGCCCGTAGGAAGCGATAGTAGATCGATATCGACAGTCGTAATGTTCTCGCCCATCATCCCGGGATGCACATCAAAACCCTTCAACCGCAATTCGTCGAACAGTTCCGAGTGAATCAAATGAACCTGTCGAAGATTCGGCTGCGTTGGATCTTTGGCGACTCGGCTTCGGTGCTTCACGGTCGCCCCATTATGCGCATCGCCCTGAACACCAAGACCAGCCACCAGCGTTATCGAATCGGCTGAAGGCTTCGACATTGTGTACGCAAGGCTCATATTTACCGCAACGACTTTTGGTGCCATTAGGTAGCTCTCCTAAACTCGACTCGTACATCCACCGTGGTCCCGCAAATCACCAAATCGACTATGGTGCGAAAAGCTCTGGATCCTGCATCTCGAAAGTATCTTCGTCCGGATCAAACTGCTGCTTCGATTCTTCCTCTACGACTTTTTCGAGAGGCGCAAAAGAAAGCATAAGCCTTTTTATGCCCTGCCCCGAGAACGCCACTGTTACCTGAGTATCGGAACCAACGCCCGATGAACTGACAACGACACCCTCACCAAACGCTTTGTGGCGAACTTTTTCGCCCGCAGTGTAGCCTTCGCCAGACTTCGAAGCCGGTCGAGGTCCGGGCGTCGACGCCATTCGCTTGGTCCACATCGGATCGGGCATACGATCGGCAACCCGATCGTGACCTCGAATATCTCGGGTCGTCACCAACGAATCGGGGATTTCAAGCAGGAATCGAGAAGCCATCTGCGAACCAGACTGGCCGCGGAATCGACGTTGGAACGCCCTGAACATGTAAAGCCGCTTACGAGCACGTGTCATGCCTACATAAAGTAGTCGACGTTCTTCTTGTAGCTGTGTCGGATCGTCGACGCTTCGGGAGTGTGGCAACATCCCCTCTTCGAGTCCGACTAAGAACACCGCGTCGTACTCAAGCCCTTTGGCTTGGTGGAGAGTGATGAGAGTTATCGCTTCTTCATCGACGTCAGAACTATCGCCGCCTTGCAACCCATCGACATCCGAAACAAGCGCCACATTTTCTAGAAATTCGGTCAGCTGCCCTCGCTCTTCGGAACCGGCGAACTGCTCTGCCGATGCCTTCAACTCCTGCAGGTTTTCCATTCGTTCTTCACCGCGCTCTTTGTCCTCACGGAGCATGGCTCCATAGCCGCTCCGCTCAACGATAAGGTCAATAAGTTCGTTCGTATCTAACGCAAGTGACTGCTCGATAAATCGAGCGATCATATCGCCGAACGCCGTCACCGATTTAATAGCCCGTGTGTTCAGCTCTGCGTAGTAAGCAGGCGGGTCCTCATCGCCAGAGTTAACACGAGTGATATCGAGAATCACGTCCAAAGCAGGAACGTTGTTCGCTATCGCAACCCTACGTAGTTCGGCGACAGAACGCGCAGAAATCCCACGGGCTGGAATGTTGATAATTCGCTCTAGTGCGGCGTCATCCGCAGGGTTCGAGACGACTCGTAAGAACGACAAAATATCTTTGACTTCTTTTCGATCGTAGAACTTCACGCCACCCACTAATCGATACGGAATGCCCTCTCGATTGCACGCCACTTCAAACGCTCGCGACTGAGCGTTAACGCGATACATAATCGCCACTTCGTTCCGACCGATGCCATCTTTGCTCTTTAAATCTGTGGCAGCTTTGAGAACCAGGCTGGCCTCTTCCTCTTCGTTGTAAGCCTCGGCAACGGTTATACGGGTTCCACGGCTGTTCTCCGTCCAAAGCGTCTTTTTCATTCGACCATCGTTGTTGCTGATCACAGCATCGGCAGCTTCGAGAATGATCTGGGTCGAACGATAGCTCTGGTCGAGAGTCACAATCTTGGCGTTTTTAAACGTGCTCTGGAAATCAGTCAGGTTCGTAGGATCGGCGTGACGCCAAGAGTAGATCGACTGGTCAGGATCGCCAACGACACAAATATTTCGACTTTTCATTGCCAGAAGTCGAGCAACCTGAAATTGCAGCGCGTTTGTGTCCTGAAACTCATCAACCAAGAGATGCTCAAATCGCTCTTGGTACTTCTCAAGCATCTCGGGATGACCTTCAAGAAGTTGGAAAGTCTTCAACAGCAAATCATCGAAATCGACCGCGTTGGCACGCTGAAGTGCACCTTCGTAGGCTTCATATACACGGGCAGCAATCTCGTCTCGATACGTCTCGGTTCGACGCGAAAGTTGAGCCGGACTTCGCATGTTGTTCTTAGCGTCGGAAATAACGCTCAGAAGCGCCCGAGGGGGGAACTGCTTTGGGTCGACATCGAAATCGTTGAGAATCCTTCGAGCCACTCGCGCCTGATCATCCGCATCGTAAATTGTGAATTCAGGTTTTAGACCAACTTTTTCACCATCAGTACGCAGCACACGCGAGCAGAATCCGTGAAATGTTCGAACTTGAAGTTCGTTCGATCCAACGCCAACCAAACGCTCGCACCGCTCTCGAAGCTCACGAGCTGCTTTGTTGGTGAAAGTTACCGCAAGAATTTTCCACGGTGGAATGCCCTTTTCACCAACCAAATAGGCGACACGGTGAGCCATAACTCGGGTTTTTCCCGAGCCGGGACCGGCGACGATTAGTAGTGGACCGTCCGTGTGTGTAACAGCCTCGCGCTGTCGGTCGGAAAGGTCGGCAAGTAGGTTCTCTGTGGATGAAATCGAAGACATCCAGCAATGTTAGCCGCCGCCCAAGAAAATCTCCGGACGACTGGCACTATTTTCGACGAATCACAAAGATTCATCAATGAATCTGTTAGCAGCCGATGACAGGGTTAGTGGTTCGAACCCAAGGGTCTCGTGTAACTTCCAGCGTCTTATCATCGACACGCCAGTGATATCGAACGAAGTTGTAGTAAGCGTTCGCTCGCCACGATCCACGATCCAGATACTCAACGTTGAATTCAAGATCTTCAAACTCGCTCCAGCAATTCACCGTCACGGAACGATCATGAAGCGACGGAACCTCGGATGCCATGAGAAATTCCTGAACCGGACTAAATATCTCCGATTCGACTCGCGTAGCCGGAATCACCTCAAGTTCTCGATCCTTATCGAACAGCACGAAAGAAGTGAAAACGAATATTCCGGTCAAGACGACTCCGACGTAAAACGAAGTCTTCGCTAAAAACATAGGACCAAACCTGCGTTGGCCTGCCCCTTTTGATGGAGCGATTGTGTTGAGTAAGCTCATGATAATTCCTGATTGCACGAAATAAGTCTATTACTGAGTGGCTTGCGCAAGGAAACCAATACGTTGGTTCTAACGTGGAAATAACTATGAATTAGCCGAGTCGATTCTAAATGGCGCGAATGCGCTATTTCTATCGAGTGGCAGGTTGAGCGAGCTGATCTTCGAGTACTGAAACGTCGACATTCTCAGCGATCAAATCAACCATGCGCGCCAACTTAGAGGCGTGATCGAATTCGACTTTCGGCTGCAAACCTTCGATCTGTTCAGCAACGTCGTGCGTGTTGCCAGGAACTACCACCAATGGAATACCGCGTTGAGCAGCTTCGTACATCACGTACTCGACTGGTCGCACACCCTTCGTGAGGATTAGTGCCTTGGTCGTATCGGTCTGAATCGCAGCGAGCTGAACGTCAGGACGATCACCACGAACGATCACACCAGTATTGGTTCGATTCGAGAAGTAGAACGGTCCCCAGTCGAGAACCAATCCACCAATTAGGAAATTATCGAGAAGTCGTTCCGATTCATCTTCGCCGCTCAAGAACTGCCCGTCTAGGAATTCAGCAACTTGGGCAAGCTTCGGAGCGAGCATTCGTCGATCATCGGGAATCGCGCCAAGCAATTTCGTTCCAGCAGCTTCCATTTCATCGGCTAGAGCACCCGAAACTTCGCCCGCACGGTATTTAGGAACTCCGTTGATGATTACACCAGCGAGACGAGAACCGTATGCCTTGGCAACACCAGCAACATCCTCACCAAATCGAGCAATCAGTAGCACCAGACCGTCGGTAGAGTTCGCCATGTCGACATTAGACTGGGCGTTGGATGATCCTTCGACAATCGCAATCTTGCTCGATCCAGCGTTCGCTGAAATTGAGGAAGCAATATCAACTGCCGCACCGCTTACTGCCGGGTTAGCAGGCAACAAACTTGCGAAAACAGCTGCGTCGTTATCGCTCGCCGGGCTATTTCCCAGAGCTTTGCCAACAGCCACTGGAGAATCGTCACTGCTCAGCTTTGAAGCGAGCGCGGCTGCGATAGCCGTTTTTCCAGAACGATCCGAGATTGAAGCGATGATCAGAGTCGCCATTAATTTCCTCTACGAACAAAACAGATTAGAAACCGCTGGAGTTCAAACTACACCCGCACCGGTTCCAGTCAACAAACATACGTGCGTTAAGCAGGCGAAATTATAGCAGCGAGCACCACCAACAACGTTCAAATCGAAGTAAACATGGCGGGGAATCACCCGAACTGGCTCAGGCTCGTCGTAAGTTCTATTGCCTACGAACCACGCCGCGGCTACGATTGATTGCCGTGCAGTCGACCGAACTGGTCTTGATAGCACAGTAAGTGGATGCCAATGCCGAGGTAGCTCAGTTGGTAGAGCAATGGATTGAAAATCCATGTGTCGGCGGTTCGAGTCCGCCCCTCGGCACCATTTTATTAATATCGTCTTGGGTGTTTCGTTGAATACCCGAGTCTCGGTTGGCACCGAATCTGTAACCGTTTTGGGTTTCAAACGCCCAGTACTTCTCTTTCGAGATAGGTCAAACCGACTTCTTTCCTTGCCCACACAGCGAGAGCAAAGAATGATTTATCCCGAAATCACGGTATCTGACGAAGTGGCGGGCTTGGGTTGATCACATCAATTCCCAAGTATCTCGATTTTTACTTTCTCGCGGATTCAGAATTTCGAACTTTATTAAACCCTGAACAAACCCCTTCGAAATCGCTTGAGCTCGATTTGCCGCCCCAAGTTTCCCGTATAGACGGCTCATGTAAGTACGAATGGTGGGCACAGCAATGTTTAGAAGCTCGCTAAGCTCCGATGTGGTCAACCCCATCGCCAACCCATTTAGTATTTCTGACTCACGAGTCGACAATTCGATGCTGTCGGATGAAATATCGCCATGTCGCGAGAATTTTTTCAATAAATCGGGTGCAAGGGTCCTGACGCCTTGATCGGCTCGTCTGATGGCATCTAATAACTGAGATATTCCCGTCGTTTTATCGAGATACGCCATCGCCTCCAAGCGCATTGCCGAATAGATATGCGAAATGCCATAGTCACCTGTCAAGTAAATTACTTTTAGGTTTTCCTCGCCGTAAAGTTCCACTGCCTTCTCATGAAAAGAAAAGCCTTTGCCATCAGGGAGATGCACATCGAGCAGAATCAAATCTGGCCTTACTTCATTTAACGCAGATAACGACTCTCGAATTGTCCCAAAACTACCAACAACCTTTACGTCTTCGACGGAAGACAGCAGTAGTTCGATTCCTTCACGAAATAATTTATGGTCATCTACGATAAAAATTCGTATGAATGTACTGCTCAAAAGAAAATGCCTGCCTATTAGGAGCGTTCGAAACTGAACTCAGATTCACCAAGATAGGCAAAACACATCACTTCTACTAATCCGATTGCCAAGATAGTCCCACAAACCCAATCAGATGGCATCATTCAGTTTGATGACATTTTCTGCGCATACCGCTTATTGCCCAGAATTCAACATTGGTATCAACTATGCCATAAAACTGATTGCATCAGCGTGTCACCGGCTCACCGCCGGTATATGTCGATCCAGTGCGTCTTGAGACGCCAATCAACGGCTGAACGTGATGCATATTCATGCACATGAAATCCGTCTTGACAGAACTAGGACGTCCCGCTGCTGAGCCTGTTTTAATTCGATCAACTAAGAAGACATTTACAGGGACAGCATTTGAGATTGAAATCCCATTTGCCGACAGTTGAGGTTCACCCGCGGCATACTTGCCTTCTCGCTGGCTGGACGGTCGGTTTTTTACAGCAACCCGCCCCCAACTACCTTGCCCTGTATCCAATTATGTTCTCTATCGTTGTGCCAACACTTTGAACAAACTGAACTCACCAGATCCACTAAACCAATGCGTTGTGTGAAGCTAATATTTTGTGCATAGGCAAACCCATGGCTGAAGTAACTCCAACACCCATCACAATACGATCTCTAGAACTTTCCGATTCGGATCGAGCACGTGAACTCTTCGTCGCAGGTATGAATTCCCAACGACCGAACCTTCCGAACGAAACTGCAAAGGGCGATCTCGACGGATATCTGGCTCACTGCCTTGCTGACGATATGGCAAATCCGTACGAGCACTACGTGACAAGCGAATCAAAATCAGGTTTCTGGTTAGCGATCTCTGGTGATGAAATTGTAGGCACAGTCGCCGTCGCTCCTTCCGCCGATCGCCTCGATGTCGCCGAAGTGTTTCGTGTTTCTGTAGACGGTCGTTTCCGTAGGCAGGGAATCGCAGGGCTATTGATGGACACCGCAGAATCGTGGTCAATTCAGAACGATTACACAGGAATTATGCTGCAAACAACCGAGTACCTAGCTGCTGCACACCGGCTATATGAAAGTCGTGGCTACGAGCTAAGAAAGCGACTTCAGTTCGGCCAAATCAAGGGCCGTGAGTATCGTAAATTGCTGAGCTAGATCGTATCCAGACCGACCACAACAGGGCACCTAGCAACATCACATCACCAAGCCCTCGGCGTAATCATCCAGCCGTCAATTGCCTTCGTTTTCGAATTGCCAACGATCACCACCGTCCGCTTGTCATGGGCGGATTCCGTGATCTTTTCGAGCGTAGTGATCGTGATTGTTTCCGCAGGATTACCCGCTTCCCGAACTACCGCAGCGGCAGTATCCGGATCACGATATCGAAGAATCACTTCTTGTGCCTTACCAAGCTGACCCGCCCGATGCTTGCTCGATGGCTCATAGAGCGCGACAACCATGTTGGCACCAGCGACGGCATCCAATCGACGCTCGATTTGCTCCCATGGCACGAAGCGATCGCTCAGGCTGATTACGGCATGATCCTGCGCTAACGGTGAGCCGATCATTGATGCCGCCATACTCGCTGACGTAACTCCGGGAACGATCTCGATGCCCAACATCAGCCGGTCGTCTGGTTCCATCTCGGCGAGCAGTTCTAGCACGGGCGATGCCATGTCGTAGATGCCCGGATCGCCACCGGTTACCAAGGCGACTTTCAAGCCCTCGGCTGCAAGACGCACGGCTTCCAGAGCCCGTTCTTGCTCCTTGCCCATTGGGAATTCTTGCACCCGTGCTTGGTCAACGAATTGTTCGACCTGGCGTAGATAGATTCCGTAGCCAATCACCGCGTCAGCTTGCGACAAAGCGTCGATTGCAGCCAAGGTGATGTTCTTTTCACCACCCGGTCCGATTCCGACGACTGTCAATTTGCCTGTGGAGCCATCCTGAGAAATCTGATCTGCCGACATTGCGAACTCTCCTGAGTGTCGTAACTAAACGCAGATCATCCAGCGCCCACGTCGTGTTAATCAGGATCGCGGGCGAACACGAAGGAGTCGAAGAAATCCCATGTCGAAACCGTGGTGGTTTTATCGCGAAGAATTTGAGGAGATGGCGATCTTAGGAAGAACGATGCCAAGTACTTACTTGCCCTGAAACTGCGGTTTCCGCTTTTCCATGAACGCCCGACGGCCCTCTTTGTAGTCGTCGCTATTGAAGCAAGCCTCGACCATCGCAGCGACTCGATCCAACTCTCGATCGTCTGGATTTTTCGTTCCCTCATTGATCGCAGCTTTGGCGGCTTTTACCGTCATCGGTGCGTTCTCGGCAATCGTGGTAGCGAGAACCGTTACCCGAGATTCCAGCTCAGCGACCGGCACTACTCGGTTCACTAACCCCATCGTCTCGGCGTCTGCGGCACTAAACCGCCCACCTGTAAAAAATATCTCTTTGGCGAACGACGGACCAACGATGTTCATTAATTCCTTGATACCACCGTACCCGTAGCCCAATCCGAGCTTCGCAGCAGGAACACCGAACTGGCCATCGTCGGCTGTCACTCGTAGATCGGCGGTCAGCGCTATCGCCATTCCACCACCAATGCAGAAACCCCGAATCATCGCAATCAACGGCTTTTCGAGCGACTTCAGTGCGGCGTTTGCAGCCCCGGTCGCTGCTTCGTAAATCTCGACCTGCTCAGGCGTATTCCGAACCTCTTCGAACTCAGAAATATCGGCACCCGACACGAACGCTTTATCACCAGTGCCCTTCAGCACCACAACTCGTACATCATCGCTTGCTGCGAAATCTTCGATGATCTCCGGAATCGCTTGCCACATTGCGAACGAAACAGCATTTCGCTTATTCGGCTGGTTGAACGTTATCCATCCAACGCCATCCTCGACGTGCGCCAGCATCTTGTCGGTCCGCAGCTGCAGCTGCCTCATATTTATATTCCTTAGTATTTCGTTCCAAAATGATAAAAAGCTCAGTCATCACACAACATCGCAGGTGCTAAACGACGCCGCTTTCGTGCATCTGTGCGATCAGAGATTCTTCGTACCCAAGTTCAGCGAGAATAGCGTCAGTATGTTCGCCCTGATCTGGACTCGCCGTGCGAATTTCCGACGGTGTCCGACTCATCTTTATCGCCTGATTCACAACGCCGAATTTTCCGAGTCTTGGATGATCGACTTCAACTGCCATCTCCAAATGTTGCACCTGAGGATCGGCAAATACCTGATCCATCGAGTTAATCGGACCCGCCGGACATCCAACACCATTCAGCAGTTCAATCCAATGCTCGCTAGTGTTCGTCTTAGTCACTTCTGAAATGACAGCGTTCATCTCAACTCGATTTTTCGATCGTCCAGCCGAATTCGAAAATCGCTCATCATCGTTCCACTCGGGGTGACCAAGTGCCTTGCAGCACCGCTCGAACATGTTCGCTCCGGCGACAGCAATGTTGATGTGACCGTTCGTTGTCGGAAACACTCCGGTGGGAATATTCGTTGGGTGATCGTTTCCGGCTTGCCCCGGAACTTCACCCTCTTTGAGATAGCGCGCTGCCTGAAAATCGAGCATCTGCACCATCGCTTCGAGCAGTGAAGTACGCACCCACTGACCACGACCCGACGCCTCACGTTCCAATAACGCCAACATCGTCCCCTGCGCTGCAAACATTCCCGCACACAGATCGGCAACCGGTATGCCGACTCGCATGGGGCCTTCTCCCGGTGCACCAGTAATCGACATTAGTCCGCCGGTACCCTGCGCAATTTGATCGAACCCGGGTCGATTTCCGTAAGGTCCGTCCTGACCAAATCCGGAAATGCTAACGAGAATGATTCGTTCGTTAATTTTCGAAAGAGTCTCGTAGTCGGCACCGAGTCGATTCTTTACGTCGGGACGATAGTTCTCGACAACAACGTCGGCCTGCTCAACCAGCTTGTAAAAAACTTCTCGACCGGCTTCAGATTTCAGATTCAAAGTGAGCGACCGCTTATTGCGGTGCAAGTTCTGGAAATCAGAGTTATCTCGGTCGCCACCCAGTGCTTCCTTACCGTCGGGTGGAGCCTCGATTTTAATGACATCCGCTCCCCAATCGGCGAGTTGTCGAACGCAGGTCGGCCCGGCACGGACTCTAGTCAAATCGAGAACGTTGAAACGTGAAAGTGGCAAGCCTGGTGGCAACATTTGCAAATTCCCTGAATAGAAACGGGGTGATCGTCGGAGTTGCCGCCCACCCTACTACGTTTCCGACCCAGTACGAAGCCCGCTACGACTTCCATTCAAGACAACTCTATGTAGTCGTATCGAACGACTCGACCCAACGCGCTATCTCGGCCGGTATATCGTCACGATTTTGCTGAGTGACCGTCCACAGAACCGAGTCGTCACGTTGCTTGACACGATCACTTAACTCACCCGACTTTTGCCGAACAATCGCAACTAGCGGAATCGTCGATTCTATCGCCCGTTCAACATACTCAACAAACCGCGACGACCATCCACCAATGATGCCAATCTCGTCGATAAGCACCACATCCGAACGAACGTGCGACTCCGACTCAGCCGCAACACATCGGTCGAATAGCTCCATATCCACTCCATACGATCCCAATTGGCGGTCGCTCAGGATATCTCGACTTGCAACCACACCCGACACGCCGTTAAAGCCTTCGATGCTCCACCCTTGATCAACCCCACCAATGACATTACGCGGGCTCATAATTCCTGATATTCGACGCGGAAACAACTCTTCCGCTGCAGCAGCGAGTGCACCAGATTTGCCGATGCCCGATTCGCCGGTGATGAATAGATTGTTTGGCATCTCGAAATCGTATTCCCACTGACTCTGCTCGTGTTGCGTGAACTTTGACTCAGAGAGTAGTATCTCGCCCATTACTGCATGCTTTTCGAACTGTTGACTGCGGATAGTCAGCGAGCAAGCACAAACTGCGAATCACAATTTTGAAATGAGATATACGAACCGATGTCTGACATGCCAACTTTCGACATGAAGCAAGTTCACGTTCCCGACGAGGTTCTCGAAGGGTTTAAAAAGCTTCCGACAGCAACCGTCTACAACGCCGTTCGCTTCTTCGGATCGACCTTGTGCGTATGTGAAGGTCTCGAAAACTTCACCATGGGTCGAAAACTCGCCGCACGTGCGCGCACGCTACGTTTCCTACCAAACCGCGCCGATCTACTTGCCGAGAACCCAAACAGCGAAACCTCTCCCGAATACCGGGCAATGGGCAAATGTGGACCCGGTGACGTACTTGTCGCCGATATTGCTGGCGACGCAAAAACCGTTGTCGCTGGTGACGTAAAACTGCTCATGCTAAAGATGAACAACGCAGACGGCGTTGTGATCGATGGAGCAATCCGTGACCTCGACGTGCTTCGTGACGAAGACTACGACCTCGCGGTTTACGCAACTGCACGAAGCCTCCACGGCGGGCCAACAGCCGCCCCAGCTGAAGAAGGTATTCAGATCAATATCGGTGGTGCGCTTGTTCGACCCGGAGACGTTCTTGTCGGCGACGATGATGGAGTTATCGTCGTTCCGTCATGGATGGCAAAAGAAGTTCTTGAACACGCCACCGAGCACGAAGAAGTCGAGAACTACCTCAAGGAAAAGATCGAAGCCGAAGGTGTCGCACCCGGCAAGTACTACCCACCACGAGAAGCAGCATTCGAAGAATGGCGCCGGGTGAAGAAAGAACGAGGACTCTAAAACCATATGACTACATCACTCGTTATCGGCGATTACGAAATCACGGCAGTTCTCGATGGGCCTTCGCTCCCTCGCGATCCATCGACGGTCTTCCCCGACGTTCCAGCAGAGGCATGGGAGCCATATCGTTCGATCGCCCTAACCGCCGAAGGCAAGTGGCACCCCGACTGGCGCGGACACCTGATTCAGGCAACGAACGGTTCAGGCCCAACCATCCTCATCGATGCCGGAATGGGTGATGTGGTCAACGAACACACCGGAAAAAGCGGGCAGCTTCTCGAAAATCTCGCAGCACTTGGCGTGCAGCCAGAAGACATCGATATCGTCGTCACAACGCACTGCCACGGCGATCACATCGGCTGGAACGTAACGTACGACGGCGACACGCCGCGACTAACGTTCCCGAATGCAAAGCACTGGATTGCACAACGCGACTGGGAGCACTACTCGAAGCCCGAGAACGAAAACGCAGCGTTCGACAAATCCGTGAAACCTCTTGAAGCACTCGGTGCACTCAAGCTAATAGGCGGAGTCGAGCAACTCGCCCCCGGCATATCCACTCTGCCCACCAACGGTCACACTCCTGGTCACCAGTGCGTGTTGATCGAATCGGGCGGCAAAACCGGTGTGGTCACCGGCGATCTGTTCCACAGCGTCGCTCAGGTAACCGAACAAAACTGGTGTCCGACCTTCGATTGGAACACCGCAATGTCGACCCAATCTCGTAAAGGAATCCTAATGCTTGCTGCAACGCAAGAATGGATCATTTTCACAGGTCATCTTGCAACAGGTCGCAGCATCGGGAACGTCGTTTCGGAAGGCGGAAAATCCGCTTGGAAGCCGATTTAGACAGCTACATTCTCACTGACTCAACTGCCAACGCTATCGACTAATAATTAGCACATGCGACACGTCAGGCGAGCTATCATCGCCCGATCATGACAACAGCCAATATCGATCCCATCAAGTTCGAAGTAATCCGCAACGCCCTAACGCAGGCAGCGGAGGAGATGGCGATCGCTTTGCGTCGGTCGGCGTACTCGACGAACGTGAAGACCCGACAAGACTTCTCCTGCGCCTTCTTCGATAAGGATCTTCGTTCGGTTGCTCAGGCGTTCACTCAGCCGGTTCACCTCGGATCGTTCGTGCGTCACGTGCCAATAGCCGTCCAACGCTACGGCCCGGAAAACCTAGGCCCCGGCGACATGATTCTGTCGAACGATCCCTACGGCGGCGGCGTTCACCTGAACGACATCTCGCTAATAGGACCCGTCTACTACGGAGATCGATTGGTTGGATACACAGCCTGTCTCGCCCACCACGTCGATGTCGGCGGCGGCGCGCCA
>JABIHL010000165.1 GCA_018649665.1 Chloroflexota bacterium
AGACGCCGTCAAAACAATGTTCAAAGAGGATGTTGTTCCTAAGGATGCAGATCGAATCTTGTTCAATCTTGCTCCGATTCTGATCGCTGCTCCGGCGTTGTTGGTTTTCTCCGTTATTCCGTTTGGCGTTGGTACGTATGTTGCCGATTTGAACGTCGGTGTCTTGTTCGTCATGGCGATAACCTCGTTGACGACGCTGGCTGTTCTCACAGCCGCATGGTCGTCAGGCAACCGAATTGCGATTCTTTCGGCGTTGCGATCTGTCGCACTGTTGATTAGCTACGAAATTCCGATGGCTTTGGCGGTTGTCGGTGTAATCATGCTCGCGGGATCAATGTCGCTCGGGGACATTATCGCCGCTCAGGGTGTTCCGTTCATATTGGTACAGCCGCTCGGGTTCTTCGTGTTCTTCATCGCTGCAATGGCAGAGATGGCTCGAGCCCCGTTCGACCTTACTGAGGCTGAATCTGAACTTGCGGCAGGTTATTTGAACGACTATGCCAGCATGAAGTTCGGTCTGTTCTTCCTTGCGGAGTTCATGGCTGAACTAAGCACATCGGCAATCATCACGACGTTGTTCCTAAGCGGATGGCGAGGGTTCGATCCGATTCCTTCGCACTTCTGGTTTGGCGCAAAGTTGATCGCAGTATTGTTCGTCATCATTTGGTTCCGAATGACACTACCTCGGTTGCGTGTTGACCAAGTGTTGAAATTCGCTTGGAAGGGTCTTTTCGAGTTGACGATGATCAACATCATCGTGACTGCAATCTTGATAGCTATCTGGCCACAGCCAACCACTTCCCAGTTGTGGGCGATGGCGGCTATCAATTGGCCTGTAGCGATCATTTCCATCTACTTGGTAAGCAAGTTGCTCGGTACTGCTCCGTACGACAATCCACTGCCTGATCCGAATGCGCCTTCCTACCCGGTCGGTAGCGAGTCGATTCCGGCTTCCTCGGTACTCGGTGCAGAAGCAGCATCGGCGCAGACCCCTGCTCAAGCCCAAATTCAAGAAGGAGGCGACTAATGATCGGTCTTGGTTTGCCTCGTGGCTTCGTGGTTACGCTAAAGAACTTCCTGCGACCTGCGGTTACTGAACAGTACCCAGATCGCCACGTGGGTCTCATTGGTGCAGCAAAAGCTGCCGGCATGAACCCATTCCAGTTCTTGGTGAAGAAGCCAACCGACTCGCTGAAAGCGATTGCTGGACTTGCGACCGTTCCTGTCGCTGTAAAGCAGTCATCTCGATTCCGTGGAAACGAGTTCACATTTTTCGAAGACCGCTGTACTGCGTGTGCTAGCTGTGCGAAGTACTGTCCGTTAGGAATTATTGAAATTGTCAGCGTGCCTGGCAAGATCGATGCACAAGAGGGCGAGAGCTACAAGCTCGACGTTTTCGACATCGATGTTGGGCGCTGTATGTTCTGCGGCCTCTGCGTTGAGGCTTGCCCTTACGACGCTCTGCACATGGGTACGAGCTTCGAGCGATCGAAGTATGTGCGTGACGAGCTAATTATCACTAAGGAAGAACTGTTCGACGCTCCGAAGCGACCGAGCTCGTTCTATCGACCGCAGTTCGAGGAAAATGGCTTCGATCCGTTCAAAGAAACGATTGAAGATTTCCACGATGCTGGTCGTCACGAACGTCCGTCTGATGAAGACCTCAAGCGGAAGTGGGTCGACGAACGATGATGCCGATGATGGAAGTTTCGACACTAACGACTATCGCATTCTGGGCGGCGTCGGCGATGACGCTTGGGCTCGCTGTGATCATCGTGACTCAGCGCGACGTGTTCCGTGCAGCAATTGCGCTGGCGGGATCGTTCCTTGGCGTAGGAATTTTGTATTTCATACTTAGTGCCGAATTTGTTGGCGTCGTGCAGATTCTTGTGTACGTCGGAGCCATATCGGTGCTCATGGCGTTCGCAGTGATGTTCATTCAGGACATTGCATCAGGAAGTCGCCCGGCGCAGGGTAGGCTCGTTGGGGCAGTAGTGGCGGTACTGATATTTGCTGCTCTGGCATTTACTGCATACAACACAGAGTGGACGTCGATGGACGAAATCACTGATCCTGTAGCAATTGCAGCGCTCACCGAAGGATTCGTTGAGGTTGGAACCGGTGATGAGATCGAAATCTTCACTGATGTTCCTCTCGACGGTAACGACCTTGCCATCGAAAACGATGGTGTATTCGTCGATAGCACCGGAGCTATTGGCGTGATGCTTGTTCGTAAGTACATGCTTGCCTTCGAAATCATTGGATTACTTCTGGTTGCCGCGTTGATCGGTGGACTGCTATTGATGCGTGAACCGAAATCGACCGAAGAGCCCGCTCCAGCCACAGACAAAGGAGGTACTTCGGTATGACTATCGAAAGCGTACTTCTAGTTTCAGGCGCTTTGTTCGCCATTGGTGCATATGGGGCAGTTTCACGTCGAAGCCTGATAACGGTGATTATGTCGCTTGAACTCATGTTCAATGGTGTAGTGATTGCTGCGGTTGGATTTAGTCGGTTTACTCCTGCCGCCGAGCTGTTGAGTGGCGATCCGCTCACTGCCGAAGCCGTTCGATCAGCTTTGACTGGTCATGTATTCGCAATATTTGTAACTGCTGTCGCTGCCGGTGAGGCTGCGTTGGCTTTCGCTCTAGTGTTCGCAATGTATCGAGCGACGGAATCGGTAGAAATTACCGACGCCTCTGAGATGAAGAACTAGCTATGTGGGTTGACTACAAGAAGACACCAAACCTAATTTCTGCGCAGATGTGGAAAGACCTTCTCGAAGGAGAAGGTCTGCCGACTAAGCTCATCCCCGAGGGCGATATCCTCGATTGGGCTGAAGATGCGTCGTTTCGGGTGATGGTTCCCAAAGGTCGAGAACACGTTGCCGACGAAATTTTGAGAAAGCTGTAACAGGGATTATCTGTTGATTACCGAAGGTTTAGCCTGGCTAATAATCGCCCTTCCCATCGCCGCAATGCTGGTGAATGGAGTGTTGGTGCGCGCCTTCGTAGGATCGAATTCGAAGTTAGCCGGTTACGTAACTGTTGCGGCTATCGGCGGTTCGTTCATCCTGTCGCTAATGACTCTCGGCACGGTGATGTCTGACGGGCCGTTGCAACTTGAATCGCACGATTGGATCGCTATCGGCGGCCTGAATCTGACGTTTGGTCTGATGGTCGACCAGCTAACCTCGATCATGCTTGTGGTTGTTAGCGGAGTCAGCTTGCTTGTCCAGATTTACGGACAGGCGTACATGCATGGCGATAAGAGCTACACCCGCTACTTCACTTACATGGCGTTGTTTACGGCGTCGATGCTGGGACTTGTTCTATCGAGGAACATGATTCAGATATTTGTCTTCTGGGAGCTCGTCGGTGTTTCGTCATACCTGTTGATCGGGTTCTGGATGGATCGACCATCGGCTGCTGCGGCTGCTAAGAAGGCGTTCCTGATGACGAGGTTCGGCGACTTCGGGTTCCTTCTGGGAATTCTGTATCTCTACTCGCAAGATTCGTCGTATATGGACATCACGACGCTGTATCACGCTATCGAAGCTGGTCACGTTGCCGTTTCGGTCGCAACATGGGTTTCACTTGGTCTACTGGCTGGTGCGATAGGCAAATCTGCTCAGTTCCCTCTGCACAACTGGCTTCCAGACGCTATGGAAGGTCCGACCTCTGTATCTGCTTTGATTCACTCGGCGACGATGGTCACGGCCGGTGTGTTCCTTGTCGCACGGTTCTTCCCGCTGTTCGAGCACTCGGACATCATGACTCTTGTTGCGCTAATCGGTGGATTCACCGCTGTGTTTGCGGCGACGATGGGCTTGGTGGCGAACGATATAAAACGTGTGTTGGCTTATTCGACGATCTCTCAGCTTGGCTACATGATGCTGGCTTTGGGAGTCGGTGCTTACGCTCCTGCTCTATTCCATTTGTTCACCCACGCATTCTTCAAAGCAGCGTTGTTCTTGGGCGCCGGATCGGTTCATCACGCTTCAGGTACGTTCAACATGAACTACATGGGCGGCTTGAAGAAGCACATGCCGAAAACCTACTGGGGCATGATTATTGCTAGCTTGAGCCTTGCCGGATTATTCCCGTTCTCAGGTTTCTGGTCGAAAGACGAAATTCTGGGTCACGCTGCTGAAGTTGGTACGACCACAGGCAACATCGTTCTAGCACTTGGTCTTGTCGCTGCACTAATGACAGCGTTCTACATGTTCCGAGCGATTTTCCTTACGTTCCACGGCGAGTGGAAGGGTGGGGGAGAGCAGGAAATGAAGGATGCTGAGATCGCTGGCGATCCAGCTCCGGTCGGAAGCGCCCATTCCCACTTTGGCGAATCGCCGTGGTTGATGGTCGGGCCGATCATGGTTCTTGCGGTGCTTGCAATTGGTATTGGTTTCTTCTCGAACCCGCTGGTAGAAGTTGGCGGAATCGACAAACACGCATTTGCTCACTATGTGACTGTCGAGAACCATGATGTGTTCCCGGTCGACCCGGACGGTGGTCATTCGGCTGCAGAGCACGCAGGTGCTGCACCTGAATTCAACTACATGGTCGCTGGTATTTCGACTGTTCTAGCTTTGGCCGGTATCGGTCTTGCTTATCTCATGTACATAAAGGGCTCGATCTCGCCGACGAGAGTTGGCTCTACGTTCCCGACGGTCTACAACCTCATGTTCCGCAAGTACTACTTCGATGAAGCGTACGAGAACATCATCGTTCGCAGAGGCTTCTACACGTATGTAGCCGATGCTTTGCGATGGTTTGATGAGCACTGGATCGACAATGCAAATGTCCACCTTTCGAATTGGGTCAGCCGAATTGGAAAGAGTGGGGCAATGGTTCAAAACGGTCAGACACAGACTTACGCGGTTGGCATGGTCATCGGCGTGGTCGCAGTAGTAGCAGCGTTCTTGCTATGGGGCTAATAACGCACTTGGAATTTAGCGCAAGCAAAACAGAATATTTCCGAAATACTGCATTGGAGGTCGCCCGTGTTTGATGGGTTGCTGACGATAACGGTGTTCCTACCTGCAGCTGTTGGGCTGTTGGTGGCGATTTTCGCACGCGGCGAAAACTCTGACCATCAGATCCGCTGGATCTCGATCGGTGCGACTGTCGTTACGTTCGTATTGACCGTTATGGTGTTCGTTGGCTATGACCAAGACCTAGCTGGCGTCCAGATGATCGACTATTTGGAACGCTGGATTCCTATCGATGCACTTCGGTCTTCGTACCTGATTGGTGTCGATGGTTTGAGCGCACCTCTTGTGTTGCTTACCGGAATTCTCGGAATGGCGGCGGCTCTCGGTTCGTGGCGAATCAAGAAGCGTGTACGTGAGTACTTCATGTGGTTGCTGCTGCTTCAGACATCAGTATTGGGTGTGTTCGTTTCGCTCGACCTGATGCTGTTCTTCATTTTCTTCGAGTTTGAACTCATTCCGATGTTCATGCTCATCGCCATTTGGGGTAGCGGACGTCCTCGCTACTCGGCGATGAAGTTCGTTTTGTTCACGCTAACTGGTGGCGCGTTCATGCTGGTTGGCATATTGGCCATCTATGTGACACCTGGCGTGAACACATTGGCGATGGTTTCGATTCCGGAACTCGGAATCGTAGGAATTCCTGAGTTGATCGCTGGTGCGGATCTTGTAGTTCCAGCCTCGCTTATTTTTACATTCTTCTTCATAGCTTTCGCAGTGAAGTTGCCTTTATGGCCCGTTCACAGCTGGCTTCCCGACGCTCACACCGATGCACCGACTGCTGTATCGGTAATGCTTGCGGGTGTTCTGCTGAAGATGGCTGGATACGGACTACTTCGAATCAGCCTTGGCTTCTTCCAGGAGACCAAAGGATTTACGATTCACGATGTCGCCGGGTATATGGCAGTCGTGGCGGCAATTTCAGTGATCTATGGCGGAATTATTACGATTCGCCAAACCGATATGAAACGGCTTATCGCGTATAGCTCAGTAAGTCACATGGGATTCGTGATGTTGGGTGTCGCTGCTGTCGGTTCTTCGGCTGCCGAGACTTCAACTGCCGGTTTGAACGGCGCTGCGTTGCAGATGTTCACCCACGGTACTATCACGGGTCTAGCGTTCCTCATGGTTGGTCTTTCGTACGACCGAACTCACACACGCCATATTCCTCACCTTGGTGGGCTGTGGAAGAAGATGCCTCTGATAGCGATCTTCTTCTTAGTCGCAGGCTTTGGTTCGCTGGGACTTCCGATGCTTTCCGGGTTCGTAGCTGAAATCATGATCTTCTTGGGCACATTCTCTGTATGGCCGTGGGCAACGGGAGTGTCGGCATTCGGTGTGGTACTTGCAGCCGGTTACACACTCTGGATGGTTCAGCGGGTGTTCTTTGGCGCACGTCCTGCTAGCCCCGGTATTTCAGATGAGGTTTACGACAACCTGACCGACGCCAACTGGGTCGATATGATCCCGGTGATTGCGTTGGCGGCTCCTATTTTCATCGTAGGCATTTGGCCTTCAGTGGTCACAGATATGTTCGATATCGGTATTCAGGCGGTGGTTAGGTAATGACTGCACAGGACTTTTGGGTACTGTCCCCTGAAATTGCCATGGCCGTACTGGCCCTGGTCGTGATTTCTGTCGACCTCGTCACGCGCAGCATGGCGAAGGTATCGACAGTCGCATTTATTGGTCTCGCAGTTCCTGTGATTCTTACACTGAATCTCTGGAATGGTTGGTTTGGCGATCCTGCAACCGGACCAGCGCTTTTTGATACGTTCGAAGCTGATCGATTCTCACTTTTCTTCAAGTTCATTCTGCTCACCGTGACAGCAGGAACGATTCTTGCTTCGGCAAAATACATTGCCAGTGATCGGATGAAGGACTACGGCGGAGAATTCGTTTCTCTCGTACTGCTTTCCGTCACTGGAATGATGATTCTCGTTTCGGCTACCGAGCTGATTACGATATACGTGGCTTTGGAACTTACTGCGCTTCCTGTGGTAGCTCTTGCAGCGATTCACCGATCTAAACAGGGTGTTGAAGCGGGAACTAAGTTCTTTGTTCTTTCGGCGATTTCAAGTGCGCTTTTGCTTTACGGATTCGCCTACATCTACGGATACACCGGAAGTACGAACCTTCATGTGATTATGGAACGACTCGCCGTTCTACCGACTCAACCCGGAGTTCCGTTCGGTTCTTACGCTGTTCTGCTATCGGTCATCATGATCGTCGCTGGATTCGGCTTCAAGATGGCTGTCGTCCCTTGGCAAATGTGGGTTCCTGACGTTTATCAGGGTGCTCCTACTCCTGTGGCGGCATTCCTATCGGTAGCATCCAAAGCCGCTGCTTTCGCTGTAATTATGCGAATCATGTACGTTGCATTTGGTGATGCGAACCTGATGCAGGACTGGTCGGGACTATTTGCGATTCTCGCAGCCGTAACGATGACTCTCGGTAACACGCTGGCGTTGTCGCAATCGAACATTAAACGACTGTTGGGCTATTCGACTATCGCTCAGGCCGGTTACATTTTGGTTGGACTGGCTTCTGTTCCTGCCAATCAGGTGGGAGCTACTTCCGCCGGAGCGGGTCCGCAGGGCGTTTTGTACTACCTCGCTGGGTATGCGTTCACAAACTTGGCTGTGTTCTTTGCAGTGATAGCCATCACATCTCGAACAAACGACGACTCAATCGCAGGGCTGAACGGTCTGCTGAAGCGGTCGCCTCTATTGGCTGGACTTCTCGTATTTGGGTTGTTGTCACTTCTTGGTATGCCGCCAACGGTTGGATTCATGACAAAGGTTGTGGTCTTCGGAGCGGCGTTAAACGCTAATCTGACTTGGCTCGCAGTGATCGGTGTTGTGAACACTGTTATTGCTGCGTACTACTACCTGCGTGTGATTCGAGCGATTGTGTTCGAAGACGCTGTCGATGAATCGAAGTTCAGTGCCGATAAGCCGATTTTGGTGGCTGCTGGTTTGGCTGCGATCGGAGCTGGTGTGTTCGGTCTTGCGCCATTCCTGATGCTTGATCTTGCTGAAAAGGCACTCTCGATCGTTCCTGCGATGATCACGGGATAGTAAGCATCTGGTCTCATTGAGTGTCGGGGAAATGTCGTAGGGACTGTAAACTGCGATTCGAAACCGGCACTGCGGACCGCTATCTACCAATATGGCCAGCTATCACAACATCGGAATCGTTCACAACGGCGAACTGGCTGAAGC
Organism: Chloroflexota bacterium; assembly: GCA_018649665.1. Taxonomy (GTDB): domain Bacteria; phylum Chloroflexota; class Dehalococcoidia; order Lucifugimonadales; family Lucifugimonadaceae; genus Lucifugimonas. The sequence goes on from JABIHL010000165.1 coordinate 8,218, forward strand.
GGGCGAACTCGCCCGTAAACTCACGACCGCCTACGCCGATGGTCGGAATTGGTGGTTGGCTACTCAGTCTGATCTCCACGAGCGTGAAGCGGAACTTGCCGACTCAGATTTAGTCATCACTATTGGTGGTGACGGCACGATTCTTCGTGGCGCCCATGCCGCTGCATCTCGTGACATCCCGATTCTAGGTATCAACATGGGTCGAGTGGGCTTCATGAGTGATATCGAGAACGAGGATGCCGTCGACGAAGTTGGTTGGTACCTAGAAGGCAACGCTCGGATCGAGCACCGATTCATGCTGAAAGCCGTTATCTCCCGCACGGACGGAGATTCAGATCCTATCCTTGCCTTGAACGACGTTACTCTTGCCCGCGGGGCGACGCTGAGAGTGATCGAAGTAAGCACGGTTGTTGATGGTGTTCACCTCGCCACGTACCGAGGTGATGGCGTTGTTGTTTCGACTGCGACTGGGTCGACTGGCTACAGCCTCGCACTTGGTGGTCCAGTGATGGATCCGACTTCACAAGATTTTCTCGTAAAACCAATTGCTTCCCATATGAGTCAATTTGGCGGAGCGATTTTGCAGTCGTCTTCAACTGTCGAACTGACTGTCGAAGCGTATGAAGATGCGACTCTAAACGCCGATGGTTTCATCGATCACACGCTCAGCGCAGGCGAGATGGTGACGATTACTCAGGGTGGTGATTTCGCAGCTTTCTTGCGTCGTAAACCGGCGGCAGACTTCTGGGGAGATTTGTCGACTCGGTTAGAGTTGCGAAAAGGTTCCGTTAAAAGTCCACCTCGTCGGCGCATTTAGACGCTGGAAATTCGGTAACATAACTACGTTTTGCGACCTAAACGCCCGACCACCGTGTCTGTAAACCGCAAGTACGAGGGGAATAGAATCTCTCTACGAGTGGATACTGCACGATTTGAAGATGGCCCTGAGTTTGATCGCGAGATCGTTGAACATCCGGGTTCGGTAGTTCTTATTCCCATCACAGACGATGGGAAGGTTCTACTTATTCGGCAGTATCGACAAGCGGCTGAACGCTTTCTTTTGGAGGCATCGGCTGGAACGAGAGAAGTTGGCGAGAGCCCGGAGGTAACTGCCCACCGGGAATTGCAAGAAGAGGTCGGATACAAAGCCGGAAAACTAATTTCAATCGGTGGTTCGTGGGTCGCACCCGGATACTCAACGGAGTATTCGTACATGTACATTGCGACTGAACTCGAACCGGCACCTTTGCCCTCGGATGATGGAGAGGACATTGTTGTTGAAGAGGTCGATTTCAAAGACATTCAACGATTGATTTCATCAGGTGAACTTGAAGATCAGATGTCGATAGCAGCATTGCTATCGGCTCAATATGTGTACACAGAACACATCAAGGGCTGAAAAGAATGATTAAACCAAATAACGAGCGCAGCGCGAGGCGAGCCTATGTATGAGCATGATGTTCTGATTATCGGCGGAGGACTTGCCGGACTCAGGGCTGCCGTTGAGGTTACGCGTGCAGGCGCTGACGTTGCGGTTATTTCCA
>JABIHL010000166.1 GCA_018649665.1 Chloroflexota bacterium
CGTGGCGTTAGGTTCCATCGTCGTCGGACGACTCAGTCACGCGTCGCAGTCTACCCATCCCCTAACCCCTTCCTGAAGGAAGGGGGACCGTTTGGTCGCGGGCGTCGTCGGATGGCTCGGCTCCGCGTCGCAGTCTCCTACCCTAGCCCTTCCGTCTGGAAGGGGAGCGTTAGGTTCGAGTTGAAGTCGGGTGCGACGTTTTCTGAGAGTTTCTTTGTTGCTTATCCACAACCAGAGAATCCACGTAAGTAAGTACGTGAGGGTGACGAGGCTGGCCAGCGTTTATTGCTGGTGCATTTGGTCCATTGTCACGCCGGCTTCAGCGAGTAGGGCCTGTAGTTCTTCGGTGGTTGCGCCTTCCGGTGGATTGAAACCTCGTTCAAGAAGTTGGGCTCGTAGGAATTCAGGCGCTGATGAAAATCCGTTGTGTATCCCTTCAAATCCTCCGAGGATACTTTCGGCGAGGGCTTCTTCTCCGTGCATTTCCAAAATGTGTTCGGCGCTGAGATCTGGAGCTGTGGTTTGGCCTGACGTTGACGAAGTGGCAGCTGTTGTTCCGCTTTGGGTCATGGCGAGGCTTACGCCTACTACCACGCCGATAATTACCGCGAGGATTGCTAAATTTCGGGTGGAAGGCAAATGAGTTCGTTTCTTAGATTCTTCGGAAGTAGGCATCTAATTTGGATGCGATGTTCTGCTTATTTTAGCTTGGTGCTTTTGGTTGTGTGTGTGTGGGCGTGGGTGGCGTTATGGCTCCGGGCGGCATCGGATGCCTTGGTCGCGCGTTGGCGTTTTGGTTCCATCGTCATCGAATGACTCAGTCACGCGTCGCATTTCTCCCCCTCTAGCTCCCCTGATCCGGGGGAGAAGTTATGCCTGGAGGCCGGTGTTTTCGGGGAGACCTAGCATCAGGTTCATGTTTTGGATGGCGGCTCCGGAGGCGCCTTTGCCTAGGTTGTCGATTTGGATGATTATCATCACGTGACCGAGGGCGTTGGGCATGACGGAGATGTCGCAACGGTTGGTGCCATTGGTGGAGCGGGGATCGAAGGCGGGATCGCTGTAGGCGAGGGTGTCTTCGATTTTGTTGACCTTGACGAACTGCTCGTTGGCGTAGCGTTGGTCGAGAACTTCCCAGATGTCGTTGGCAGTTACGCCTTCAGGCAGTACGGCTTTGTGTAGCGGGATTTCGAGGCGCATTCCGTTTGGGAAGGGTCCGACTGATGGCATGAATTGCGGTTCGTGGGTTAGGCCGGTGTACTTGTGCATTTCGGGCACGTGCTTGTGTTCGGTGTGCAGTGCGTAGGGCGATTCGAACGGCAGGTTTACGAGATCGGGGCGTTCATTTTCCCATTTTGCGATGAGCTTTTTTCCGCCGCCGGTGTAGCCGGATAGTGCGTGGATGGTGATTGGCGCGTCTTTGCCGAGCATGCCGTTTTCGATGAGTGGGCGGATGCTTAGGATCATTCCGGTTGGGTAGCAGCCGGGGTTCGAGACGTTATTTGCTTTCGCAATTTTCGAACGTTGGGATTCGGTCATTTCGGGTAGCCCGAACGCCCAATCGTCGTTTACGCGATGGGCTGTTGAGGCGTCGACGACTTTGGTGTTTGTTTCACTTGCCCATGCGGCGGCTTCGATTGCTGCATCGTCGGGGAGGCAGAGGATCGTGAGGTCGGCGTTTGCGGTTGCTTCGCGCCTTAGTTTGGGGTCGCGGCGGTCTTCGTAGTCGAGGACGGTGACATCGAGGTCGCGTCGATTGGCTAGGCGATCCTGGATGCGGAGTCCGGTGGTGCCTGCTGAGCCGTCGATGTAGACCTTTGGGTTTGTCATGTTTTTGAGATTGGGCGTGCTTGGAGCGTTCTGTATTTAGATCAAAGGTTAATTATGGTGCTGGTGGGGGAGTTTTGCTAGTGGGGAGTGTGGTGCGGTTGGGTGTTGAGGCTTTTGTTATTAGTTTTTTGATTGTGGAATTTCTGGTCGCGAGGTAGTCTCGGTGATTATGCAAAATTCCCATGAACGACTGGGTCGATTTACGATTGTTTTGGCTGGTTTGCTGGCTGTTGCAATTGTCATGTTTGGTTGTGGCGTGGCGGCTGCGGAGCAGACGGTTGTTGCTTCATCGACTGTTGAGTCGGTGGTGGTGCCATCTCCGGAACCGACGGCGACTGAGACACCGAACTTACAGCGGGTGACGGTTAAGTATGACTACACGCCTGCGAAGTCGATTGCTGAGATGTTTGAAGCTTCGTCGGTGGTTGTGTTTGGTCGGGTGACGGGGATGGTGGATCAGATCGACATGGCGACTTGGGCTGGTAGTTCCAGTGGAAACTACGAGCTGGGTCGAGTCTACGAGATTGAGGTTGTTGAGTATTTGCGCGGGGATGGCCCGGAGGCAATTACATTCGTGCAGGCTGAGGCACATTACCGCTATGGGGAGTTGACTGATGATGCTATTGCTGAGATTCGAGCATCGACACCTGATTACGAGAATGGGGTGCCGAAATTCGATGAAGATTATGTTTTCTTCCTTCGAAAATGGCATGTCGATTGGCGGCATTTCATTGCGGCGAGATGGCCGGATCGGGTGTGGTTTCAGGCAGGGAAGGGGATTGTCGAGGGCAATTTGAGCGATTCAGCGTCGAGATTTACCCCGTTTGATTCTGATGAGTTGTGGGTGTCGTTGCGGGAGTTGCAGGATCGGTTTACGCCGGAGCCGACTGAGCCGATTCTGCCGGGTAGCGGGAACGATGGTCGTTAGCGGTGAGTGGGGGGTGAGTCGGTAGATCGTGAAAGGGAATTCGGGATGACGAGGTGAGTGCGGTTGGGCGTTGTTGGCTGAGTAGCGGGTTTTCGACGCTGTGCGCCGGATCCTCGGCTGCGCTCGGGACACGGGAGAGTGGTTAGGCGAGGGGGAGGGTGATTGTGAAGATGGAGCCTTTTGTTTTGCCGCGGTGGTTGGTGTTGTTGGTGTGGGTGATGTTGCCGCTGTGGGCTTCGACGATTGAGCGACAGATGGCGAGTCCGAGTCCGAGTCCTTCTATGGGTCGTGTTGTTTCGTTGATTCGTTCGAATGGTTCGAATATGCGGGTGCGTTCGGTTTCGGGGATGCCGCTACCTTGATCGGTTACGTTGAATTCGATTTGGTTTTTCGATTCGTTGATGTTGGCGGTGATTTCAACGGTGTGGTCGGAATATTTGAGGGCGTTGGATACGAGATTGTCGAATACTCTGCCCATTTGAACGGGGTCGCAGCGTACTGCGGGTAGGGTGTCGGGGACGTTGATTTCGAGTTCGCGATTTTTGCCGAGCGGGTTCATTTGTTGTCGGCGGGTGCATTGTTGGACTAGGTCGATTGGGTATGTGTCTTCGATGTCGTAGTCGTCGATTGATTTGCCGAGGGATGCCATGTCGAGGAGTGAGCTGATGAGGGTGTTTTGGAGGCTGAGGGATGACTTCAGATCTTCGATGAATTGATTTCCGTTGTAGTCGTGATCGATGCTTGCTGTTTCGATTGCGGCTTGCATGGCGGCGACCGGGTTTCTGAGGTCGTGATTGATCATGGACATGAATTGAGTTTTGGCGATTTCGGCTTGTTCAGCTTGTATGCGTAGTTGGGTTTCTTGTTTGCGGAGTGAGTCGAAATCGAGGGCTTGTTTTGCGAAGGTTGCGAGCGATTCGATGAGGGCTTGTTCTTCGGCTGTGAATGGGTTTTGTCCGGCGACGCGGGTTACGTAGATGCGGGCGAATTCTTCTGTGGCGTTGCCGTTGCCGGTTTCGGCGGTGATTCCGACTCCGATCATGGCGTGCATGTCGGGGTGTCCTTCGGGGAAGCCGGTTGAACGTGGGTGGGTGCTGATATCGGCGAGTCGGAGTGGTGCGTCGGATTTATCGAGGCTGCCTAGGACGCCGCGTCCGATGGGTGGGTGTCCGATGGATTCGGCTTGCGATTCGGACATGCCTGAGACGATCATTTCTTTGATTCGTCCGTTGTGGTCGGCGATGGTTATTGCGGCGTAGTCGGCGGATACGAGTTGTCGGGCGAGGTGGGGTAGTTGGGCGAGCAGCTGCATGCGGTCTTCGGCGTCGATTTTAGGGCTGCTGGAGAGATCGGCGATGATGCGGGCTGGGCGGTTGTTGTGGATCCATTCTCGAGATTCGGGCGAATCTTCGATGGTGGCGACGCCTGCTGCAGATTCGAGGTGTTCGAGATTACCGTTGCTTATTGCGTTGATGATTTCGGCTTCCGACATTCCGGTGTGGGATGCGAACTGTGAGATCGTTCTAGCGGTTCGGTTTTCTGGCATTGTTTTTCGCGCTCCGGAGGCTGTTAGAACAGTATTTTGGCAAGAATATGTTCTTTAAGGGGCTTTGTAGTTTGAAAAACAGGAGTTTATTTGGGTCGAAAACGCTAATGATGTTTGCTTGTGGTGACGAGTTAGAAGTGGTGGTTTTCATTGGTTAGAAGTGTTTGGTGCACACTTTCGGCACACTTTGTTGCTCCGGTGCGCACACCTAGTGGGTATGTGTGACAGCACCACCGGATTTATTTCGATTTTTCGATAAGTTGAGGGGGCAGCATTCCCGGGCTTTACTTGATGATTATCGGGTGACGTGTAGAACGAGCTTCGAGGTACGGAGTTTTGTTCTGTAATTAGCTTTGTGGTTTGGTTGCGTTGTTCATATAATGGAATATCCAGCTTCATTAGAGGCGGATAGAAAATTTTGAACGAGGATTTCGTATTGGCGACAGCAGACACCCCAGATAGTCAGGTAGAGGCTCCAAAAGTGGAGACGCCTGTGGAACAGAATATTGACGCGCCTGTAGAGGCTGTAGCTCCTGAAGCTGCAAAGACTGAAGCACCTGTAGCGGAGGCGGCCCCAGTGGTTGCTGAAGAGGCTGCGGTTGTTGAGGCACCTAGTGAAGAGACCGCTCCGGTAGCTGAAGCAACTGCAGAAGTTGTTGAAGCTGCTCCGGCTGTAGAAGCCGCGACTGAGGAAGCTCCTGCTGATGCAGAGGGTGAGACCGCAGTTGCAGTTGCAGATAAGCCTGAGAGCGAACTTACGATGGAGGACTTGCTTGACGAGTATCTTCCTTCGAAGGTTCTTCGACGTGGTGAGATCATCGACGGCAAGGTCATGAGCCGCAAGGCTGAAGGCATGTTGGTCGACATCGGCTACAAGTCCGAGGGTTTCGTACCTACTAAGGAGATGCGTTCTCTTGGTGAGGCTTCTGATGAGTTGAGCGTTGGCGATGAGATTATCGCTTACGTTGTGAACCCAGAAGGTAACGAGGGATCGTCGATTCTGTCTATCGACCGTGCTCGTGGTGAGCAGGGTTGGCGTGTGCTTGAGAAGGCCATGGACAACAATGAGTCTTGCAAGGGTGTTATTAC
>JABIHL010000167.1 GCA_018649665.1 Chloroflexota bacterium
CCAATAGCGAGTCGATCGTAAGGAACTATCTTCTGAAGCTCATCGGCGAACGAATCGAAGACTTCATCGATTGAGAGACCCGATGAAACCGTTCGACTTATGCTCGCCAACAAAGCACCCCGCTCAATCTCCATCTTCAATTCGTCTTGAAGAAGAAAACTGCTAAAAACTGGGGCAATCTGATCGACTACCTGCTGAACCAAATCGACTTCCAACGCAGTGTGATCAATCGACTCTGATCCCATGACAGAGACAACGCCAATAACTCGATCCTCCACCGTCATTGGAACAACGATGCCGCGACTAGTCCCTTTCTCTATCAATGCCTGAATACCCGGATAATTTGTCGATAAATCTTCAATATCGTCGGGTCCAACCACCACCAACACACGCTCTTCTACAGCCAGACCTCGAACGGAATCCTTCGACGAAACTGGCTGACCGATTTCGTTTGCAGTCACAGAGCCGTCTGATCGATCATGAAGGTAACGATTATTCAGAATTTGCTTTTCTGAATCGTACGAACTAATCGAAATACGATCGTATTCCAAATAACTACGGAGGGCCTCTGAAACGTACTCTCCAAGCCGCTCAATCGATCCTGACGAACTCGCATCCCGCCCCAATTCGGCAAGCGTAGATCGAACCTTTGCATCAGCAACTGCTTCACGATGTGTACGTAAAACCACAATTCCAGCAGCCACTTGAACAGCGATACGCTCAGCAGTTTCTTGATCATCGACATCAAAAGCATCGTTTTGATTGGAACGAAAACTAAGTGCACCAACTACTTTTTGCTGCCACAAAATCGGCACCGCAAGATGAGATTTCAACCCCGCCTTCAAACGAAGGGCTTCACCCGGATTAGTCTCTGCAAGAGAAGTCTTATACTCCTCTGACTGCAAAATAGGCCTGCCCTCGTGGATCACTTCTTCGAGCGGTGGTTGCCCATTCACGTGATAATCGTTCCCCGAAGAGCCAGGAAGAATTTGCGTGCCAGCAACATAAACATCCGACATCGTCTCACCCGAACTATCAACGGTCGAAATCACCAGTCGATCAAAAGCTATTAGCTGCCTAACGGCTTCAACAATCTCCGGCCAAACCGAATCGATGTCGAGCGCATTAGCAAACAAAGCACCAATCTCAGTCAGCGTCCTTTGTACTCCCAGCTCTTTCTCAATTTCAGGCCTTGCGATGAAATCGTTTTCCGAGGGCATTACAGCAAATCCAACCTATTGATTCGACATCGATTATTCATAAACGACATCATATTCTCACTGCAACCACATTTCGATCCAATACTGACTTCGTATACAAATTAACTACAAAATAGCACTTGAGCATCCTGTATCTAAAATTAGAATTATTTAGCAAAATTCTCTTTAAATGCCAACTAACCGAATTTCATATCGGTAAATTACAAACCCTATGAAGCCCGCCACTCCAATACGCCTCTTTGTAGTCGACGACCATCGAATGTTCGCCGATGGTCTTATCGAACTACTCTCCGCCGAAGAAGATTTCGAAATCGTCGGCGATGCCTCATCCATTAGCGATGCCAAACTCACAATTTGCGATGCGAATGTCGACGCCGTCATCATCGACGTTCATCTTCCAGACGGCGATGGATTCGCCCTCCACGAGTGGATTACCGCCAACTGCAAATCCAGCAACCCTAAGATGCTGTACGTCACTGGCGACGATAGAGTCACCTCGATCAACCGAGCGATGACTCTTGGAGCAATGGCATATCTCGATAAAACTGGCGGATGGGAAGAAGTAGCAAACGCGCTACGACGATCTGCCAAAGGTTCCAAAACCCTCGGCACCAACATCGCATCAAAACTCGCCGAAAACTCATTCACTCCCGAAACCGTCGATACCGAACTTTCCTTGCGAGAAAAAGAAATCCTAAAAGGAATCTCAAACGGCCTCACCGCCAAAGAAATGGCAGCCGAACTCAACCTCGCCCTCCCCACCGTACGCACCTACGTATCCAGAATGTTCAAAAAACTGGGAGCCAGAGATAGAGCTCACGCAGTTTCAATCGGCTACGCACGCGGCCTAATCGGCTCTTAACCCAACCGCTCGCAGTTCTCTCACACCGCACTTACACCCCGAACGCCGTCAGTCAAAGTAAAATAGCTGAATGACCAATCCTTCAGCTGAATCTACAAACGCGCCAACGGCACTCGAAGTCGAAGTAAAAGACTTCACAGTCGCCGCCCTCTACCACTTCGCCAAAATCGAAGATCCAGAGCAGAAGCAAACACCGCTTCTCAACCTCTGCCGAGCAGAAGGCATCACTGGAACACTCATCCTCGCCGAAGAGGGAATCAACGGAACCATCGACGGCCCACAAAAAGGCATCGACGCAATTCTCGCCCACCTCCACAGCTGGCCTGGTGTCGATGCTATCGAAGTCAAATACTCGTATAGCGATACCCAGAACTTCAGCCGCATGAAGGTCAAAATCAAAGACGAAATCGTCACCATGGGCAAGCCATACATCGACTCAAACGACAATGCAGGCACATACGTCGATCCCGCCGAATGGAACGAAATCATCTCCCGTGACGACGTGCTTGTCATCGATACCCGAAACAGCTTTGAATTCGGAGTCGGCCGCTTCAAAAACGCCGTCGACCCCGTAACTCAAACCTTCCGTGAATTCCCCGACTGGGCTGATCAACTAGCCTCAGCCCCCGAAAAGCCAAAAGCACTCGCCATGTACTGCACTGGCGGAATCCGCTGCGAAAAAGCCACCGTCTACATGAAAGATATCGGCTTCGAAGAGGTCTACCACCTCAAAGGCGGGATTTTAAAATACCTCGAAGAAATGCCAGAAGAAGAAAGCCTCTGGGAAGACGAATGCTTCGTGTTCGACCACCGAGTCTCTCTCAAGCACGGACTCGTCGAAGGCGATTACATGCTCTGTTACGGCTGCCAAAACCCAATCTCCCCAGCCGACCGCGAATCTCCAATGTACGAACCCGGCGTTAGCTGCCCACACTGCGATGACTCGCTCTCAAATGAAGATCGAGCGCGCTTCCGCGAACGCCAACTGCAAATCAGGCTCTCCAAAGAACGCGGCGAAAGCCACCTGAAAGACAACGCTTCAACACGCCCCTACAACAAACGACGTAAGAAGAAAAAACAAGCGTAGCCAAATGAATCCGTAACAAAAGAAAAGCCCTTGCAAATACGCAGGGGCTTTTCTTTTGCCCCCCGAGAAGAGGAACTTGCCACCAAGTGCCATCCTGAGCCACGTCGAAGGACTGCAGAAAGCCCGTAACAACTCCTTAGCCACCAGATGACCGACGACACTGGGGAGGAATGTGCCGTCGATCACACCAAACTAGTGACCTTCTGAAACCTGAACAATCTCATCAGCCAGAAGACCATGAGCCTCCTGATGAACAGCCGCAGCAGCATCAGCATTCGGCGCCTCTGCCAAACAGAACACCGTGCCGTCATCAGCGTTGTACCAATAGTTCAAAAACTTCGCACCATGCTTCGCCTGCACCTCAAGATCCCTTGCGTGCGCCCCAGCGACAGCCTCTTCGGTAAGACCATCAACACCCTTATGTACATCCATAAATAGAGGCATAACCCTCTCCTTAATCATCAGTTCAAAAGCGGCGGTTCATCCTAAAAAAGGCAACCCACGAATCGCCACATCATATTCACGAGGCCAGTAATCCTCGATAAGCCGAGTCTAGTAGCCTGCCACCAAACAACCAGTTCTATTTTGGAACTGGACTCCCCCCGCAAGCGGTCATACGGTGTGAACCATGAAGGACTACGGACAATTCTGCCCAATCGCCAAAGCATCTGAAATATTCGCCCAAAGGTGGACACCGCTCATACTGCGCGAACTACTAATGGGCAGCGAAAGATTCAACGATCTTGAACGTGGACTCCCCCGAATATCACGATCAATGCTCATGCGACGCCTCCGATCTCTCGAGGACGACGGCCTGCTAAAACGCAACATTGATCGATCGGCAGGAATACCTCGCTACCGCCTAACCGAAGCAGGGTCAGAACTCTTCGATATCGTCAAAGGTCTCGGCGACTGGGGGCAAAAATGGGTCAATCACGACGTTGAACCACAAGACCTCGACCCCGAACTACTCCTATGGGACATGCACCGGCGTATAAACGTCGATCAACTCCCCGAACAACGCGTCGTCGCCCAAATCGATCTATACGGCTCGCACGAAAATCGCTACTGGCTAGTCTTCGAAAAACCCAACCCATCAGTCTGCTACAAAGACCCCGAACTCGAAGTCGACGTCATCATCACGGCCGACACACGCACACTGCACCGGGTCTGGATGGGTAGAGACGACTTCATCTCCGCAATTCGCCGAGGCGACATCGATCTAAACGGACCCCGTAAAATCGTCCGAGCACTCCCCGATTGGTTCGCCCTCAGCCTCTTCGCAAACATTCCATCTGCCGTCTAATCCAACGAACACCGAGCGTTTCAACCGCTGACGGTTGGTAAGATGTCTTCACTCGAATAGTCAGGGCTGGAAATAACCTCAGTTCCTCGGCTGCCAACGTCACAAAGCCAATCAGGCGGAACTGAAACACAATGAGTGATGTACTACGCCCCGGCGGAACCCGAAGCTCACGCTCCGGCCGAAGCGAACGCCGAATCCTAAGCGTGATCTTCTGCGACGTAGCAAACTCGACCGCTCTCGCAGAAAATATCGACCCCGAAGAATGGGTTGAAATCATGAACGAAGCATTCGAGCACATGACAGCCCCGATTCTTCGATACGAAGGAACAATCGGAAAGTTCACCGGCGACGGCATGATGGCGTTCTTCGGAGCGCCCACCAGCCATGAAGACGACCCCGACCGAGCAGTACACGCCTCACTCGAAATCCTTGAAGGTATCGAAGGGCTTCGAGCCGACATCCTTGAAGACTACGGCGAAGAATTTAACCTCCGCATCGGTATCAACACCGGTCTAGTCGTAGTCGGAGAAGTCGGCTCAGCCGCAGTCTCCGAATACACAGCAATGGGCGACGCCGTAAACGTAGCCGCCCGTATGGAGCAAACCGCCCAAGCCGGCACACTCCAGATTTCAGCCGACACCCAAAAACTTGTCGAAGGGTCGTTCAACTTCGAATCGCTCGGTGGAATCGAAGTAAAAGGCAAAGCAGAACCAGTCGAAGTATTCCGGGTCCTTGGCAAAATAATTCAAAAAGGGCAGACGGTTGGTGTCAGCTCACCTCTCATCGGTCGAGATGAAGAGCTTGCCAAACTAATAGAACTCGCCAGTCAAAATAAAAGCGGCAATAGCCAGGTAGTTTCAATCATCGGCGAAGCCGGACTGGGCAAAAGCCGATTACTCAGTGAACTTCGGACTGAATGGCTCAAAACAGAGCCAGAGGGGTCGTGGGAATTCTCGCAAGGCATTCCATATGACATGGGTCGCCCATACTCACTATTTCAGAATCTAGCGCGTGGAATGTTCGGTGTTGAACTTACCGATAAGCCAAACGTTATTCACAATGACCTGCCCCCGATAGCGTTACCACTTATTATCTCGGATTTGCGACCAGCTGAAGCTTAGGCATGATTGCCTCAGGAACTGGTGGCCGGTATCCGAGTGAGCTGTGTGGTCGGATCGTGTTGTACTCCCTTCGCCAC
>JABIHL010000168.1 GCA_018649665.1 Chloroflexota bacterium
GAACTGAAAGAACTCGACGTCGCCAATATGACGCCCATCGAAGCGATCAATACGCTGTTCAGACTTCAAGAGCAGGTCAAACAAGAAGACGGCTAATCGTCGCTGCCGTGATTACTGCCGGGTTTATTGCTTACACCCATTACTTAGGTTGAGAAGTTCGCGCTAGCTACTGCGATTTCGTTGTAGGATGCCCCGAATACGTACGATTCTCAATTTTCTAGAGAAGTACGCCAACTCAGCTCGGAGGCTGGAATGGAACTTGGTTTTTTCACGATGCCACTGCCCCCACCGGGTGCGAATATCGCAGATACGCTCGAGGCCGATCTAAAGCAGCTTATCTACCTCGATGAGTTGGGGTACTCCGAAGCCTGGATCGGGGAACACTACACAGCCGAGTGGGAAAACATCCCTGCGCCTGATCTACTGATCGCACAAGCTCTCGGCGTTACCTCGCAGATTCGCCTCGGAACGGGTGTCACGTGCATGCCCAACCACAATCCGTTCTATATCGCTCATCGGATCGCCCAACTCGACCAAATGTCGAAAGGGCGCCTGAACTGGGGCGTAGGGTCAGGTGGTTTCCCCGGAGACCTTTATGTGAACGGGTTCGACCCGCGATCGGGCGATAATCGAGAGATGACCCGACAGGCGGTCGAGTTGGTTCTGCAATTGTGGAAAGACCCCAAGCCGGGGAACTACAAGAGTAAATGGTGGGATTTCAATATTCCTGAGCCAGAAGAAGATATCGCTCTCAGGGTTCATATGCGCCCCTATCAGGACCCTCATCCTCCGATTGGTGTGGCTGGTGTCTCTCCGAACTCCGAGACACTCACTCTGGCAGGGGAGCGGGGCTGGCTTCCGATGAGCATCAACTTCGTCCCAGAGGCGATGCTGCGTTCTCACTGGACTGCAGTTGAGTCCGGGGCTGCGAAAGCAGGGAAGGTAGCGGATCGTTCGAACTGGAGAATCGCCCGAGAGGTGATGGTTGCCGATTCGAGCGCCGAAGCACGTAAGCAAGCTCTAACTGGGACGTTGGCACGAGACATGAAGGGGTATTTCCTCAAGTTGCTGCCACGATCGAAGATGATGGGTTTGCTCAAGATCGATCCGAATATGCCTGATTCCGACGTTACCGTCGAATATCTAGTGGACAACATATTCATCGTGGGATCACCCGAAGAGGTGACCGAGAAGCTGTCTGCATTGGAAGAGTCTGTTGGTGGGTTTGGAACACTCATGGCTATGGGACACGAGTGGGAACCTGAAGAGTTCTGGAAGAGCTCGATGGGTTTACTTAAGCAAGAGGTTTTACCGAAGGTTGGTACGTGATACCGACAGATAAAATCGACGATTCGTTCCAATATCGAGTATAGTAGAGTTTACAGTGGTGTGGACAATTCGCCAGTATTCAATATATGTGTTCTTAATGAAATTGACTGATGTCGCCGCTGGAAATGTGTGTGTCTCACACACGGATATAGGGTGCCAGACCGTCACATCGAATCATTCATTACCAGCCACTATGAAAGACCTATGGAACCCGGACTCTTCGCAATTCTCGGTCTGTTCGTCGGCGCTGTAATAAACGTCGCCATCGATCGATCCCCTCCTCACGACCACGTCGAAGGCGTTGTTGCTCAGGGAGCGCGTCCTCGTTCCATCGCTATTTGGGAGTGGTTCCCGTTTCTTTCTGCGTACGGGGCATTCAAACAAACTCGAGTGCCGTTTCCTAACTTTTGGCTGCGATACCCGCTAGTTGAACTAGTTTCTGCCGGATTATTCGGACTCGCCTGGTATCGAATTCCCGACCCTTCATGGTTGTTTGCGATCTCGTTAGTGCTTATCGCTGTGCTCATAGCTCTTGCATTTATCGATTTTGAAACCACGTATTTGCCGAACAATCTGGTTTACCCACTGTTTGCAGTAGGAATTGCCACTTCGTTTTTCATTCCGGAACGAGAGTGGTGGCAAGGACTCGCTGGAGCAGCGGTTGGGTATGCCGTGTTTTACCCGTTCGCTTGGGTTGGAGATCGCTTGAATAGACCCATCATGGGCTGGGGCGACGTAAAGCTCACCGCAGCACTCGGTGCAATCTTGGGTCTGGCACCGTTGTTACTAGGTCTGTATATGGGAGTATTGATAGGCGGATTCATCGCAATTTTCGTGTACGCAGCTCGGTTATTTGGATTCAATAGGGTGCTGATACCTTACGGTCCGTACTTAATAACCGGTGGAATTGTCTCAATGTTGTACTTCCGGACGATTGCCGACTGGATCGAGACCCAACTCTAGGAGCTCTAGCAAATCATGATTCAAGTTCACGTAGTGCAGGTCGGTGTACTTGCCACGAACTGCTATGTGGTTCACGCGGACGGTGAATCTGACTGTATCGTGATCGATCCCGGCGGCGAACCAGCGAAGATCATCGCGTTTCTAGAAGAAAATCAGCTCACACCAGACTCAATAATTTCGACACACGCGCATGCAGATCACACAGGCTCGGTAGCGCCGTTGGTTGAACGGTATGACTGCAAATTCTTGATCGGATACGAAGACGTCGTTTCTGCCGCTGAACAGCTTGAATGGCTGAAGAACATGCTTGGCGACTTCGTAGAGCCTCCTGCGCCATCTGAGGCGCTGAGGCACGGGTTTGTCGTGTCGACGGCGGGTGTCGAGATCAAAATTCTATCCACCCCGGGTCACACCGAAGGCAGTATTTCGCTCTACAGCGTTGGGCATGTATTCACTGGCGACACGCTATTTCGAGAGACGATCGGCCGTTTTGATCTATCTGGTGGTGACGAGCAGCAGGAGGTCGCCAGTATTCGAAACGTGCTATTCCAACTTCCTGACGAAACAGTTGTATGGCCCGGTCATGGCCCTTCGACAACCATTGGCCACGAAAAGGTCGCTAATCGCTTCGTTCGCTAGGTGTCTGAAGCCTAAAAGCTAAAAAACTAATCTACATCGGAACGCAAAAACGCCCGGGTCAATTACGACCCGGGTGTTTTGTTTAGCGATTTTAGGTTTGTCTGCTTTTCAGAAGATTCCTATTCGTCAGTGATTAGACGAACAGAGGTCCGAAGATCAGCGAAACGATTGCCATGAGCTTCAACAGAATGTTGATCGCAGGACCCGATGTGTCTTTGAACGGGTCACCAACAGTGTCGCCCGTAACTGCAGCAGAGTGGGCGTCTGAGCCCTTACCACCGAAGTTGCCGAGTTCAACAAACTTCTTAGCGTTGTCCCATGCTCCACCTGCGTTAGCCATGAAGATGGCTAGGAGGAAACCTGAAACTATTGATCCTGCAAGCATGCCACCAAGAGCGTGAGCGCCCATTAGCCCGCCGATTGCGATTGGAGCAATGATTGCGATGAGTCCAGGAACGATCATTGCCTTGAGAGATCCTTGCGTGCTGATGGCAACTGCTCGAGCGGCATCAGGCTTCACGCCAGGTTTGCCTTCACGCAGTCCAGGAATCTCGCGGAACTGACGTCGAACTTCTTCGATCATCTCACCGGCAGCTGTTCCAACTGCCTGCATCGTAAGACCTGAGAACACGAACGGAAGCAGACCACCGATGATCGTTCCCATCAGAACCTTAGGATTCAATAGGTCGAGCTCGGTGATTCCAGTAGCGAATGCGTATGCCACCAGAAGGGCAAGAGCCGTAAGCACTGCCGATCCAATAGCGAAACCTTTACCAGTTGCGGCTGTTGTGTTGCCGAGGGCGTCGAGAGCGTCTGTGCGCTCTCGTACTTCAGGTTCGAGGTGAGCCTGCTCGGCGATGCCACCGGCGTTATCGGCAACAGGGCCGTAAGCGTCAGTAGCAAGTGTGATACCCAGAGTCGAAAGCATTCCAACCGCAGCGAGACCGATTCCGTAGAGACCGGCGAGCTCGTTTGCGAAGTAGATACCAACGACGATTGCGATTGCAGGAATCACAGTGCTGTAGAGACCGATCGACAGACCAGCAATGATCGTCGATGAGTGGCCTGTTTCAGACTGACTAGCAATCCACTTCACTGGGTTGAATTCCTTGCCGAAGATCTTTAGACCTTCGTAGGAAGTAAACCACTCTGTCGAAGTTCCGATCACCTGACCAACGACGATACCCGTGACCACGACCCAGAATAGGTCGAACGAAAGCGAGTCGTTCATGTTGATGTAAACGGCAGTACCGATTAGCGATAGAGCGCCTGCGCTGAAGATTCCGTAGCGGAGTGTCCAGAGCAGTTTGCCCATGTCGGCATTGTCGCCGGTTCGAACTAGGAACATTCCTAGAATCGAAGCGATGATACCGATACCGGCGATGACGAGAGGCAAAATTGCCCTTGAAGCGTCAACTTCAAATGGAATTGCAGATACAACACCCGTTGCGCTGACTGCGAAGAAGGCGAGTGAGATGGTTGCGATGATCGAACCGACGTACGATTCGAACAGGTCGGCACCCATACCGGCTACGTCACCAACGTTGTCACCAACATTGTCGGCGATAACGGCGGGGTTTCGAGGGTCGTCTTCATCGAGCCCTGCTTCAACTTTACCCACGAGATCAGCTCCAACGTCGGCAGCCTTCGTGAAGATACCGCCACCGACTCGAGCGAACAGTGCGATTGACGATGCTCCGAATCCGAAACCAGCGATCACGTTCGGGTTCTCGAAGAGAAGCCACAGTGCCGAAACACCAATGATGCCGATACCAACTACTGAGAGACCCATCACTGCACCGGTGCTAAATGCAACCTGAAGTGCTTTGTTGAGTCCGGTTTGTGCTGCAGTTGCTGTGCGTGTGTTACCTCGAACAGCGATGCTCATACCGACAAATCCGGCGAGAGCCGAGCCGATAGCACCCAATATGTAGGCGATGGCCGTCCACGGGCCTTCGGACGTCATTGCGCCGCCTTCACTGAGTGAGGCGATTTTGTCGTTGTCCAGAATGTTGTAGTCGATGAACAGTGCCAGGATTACAAAAATGACTGCGACGAATACTGCAAGGATTGAATATTCCTTACGAAGAAACGCCGATGATCCTTCCTGAATTAGATCGCCAATAGCTCGAACTTCATCATTGCCCTGAGGCTGCCTGAGCACTCGCATGGCGAGTAGGGCAGCGGCCACAAGACCCACAGCTCCTGCTGCAATTGCAAGCAAGATCGATTCCATTTAAATTTCTCCGCAAAAAAACCTTCCATTCCCCACTGCTTTGTGCAGTTGATACGGAAGGTACGTATTAAAGGTGGGACTACGGACAGCCGATCATTTCCGTGTTTCGAACCCGATTCGACTTCACCCATCCTTAAGTTGACCAATGAACGCTAGCATCGGCGTAATTTACAGTCAACGAATTGAGCGGCGGATTGTGACGATTGAAACAATTCAGGAAACTGACTACGAGTATCAGTCGAGTGTGCTCGGTCAGTATTTTCATGCCTGCCGCTGTACGAATTAAGTGTGGGGCAGGCAGGTTGCCGCTTCGAAGTATCACTGGGGAACCATAGATCGATACAGATGATAAGTGCCGGAAATAATTTTCGGCAAAGAAAATTCGAGTAGATCACTTATATCTGATTGGCAGGCATGGGATTGACAGGCTCATGAAAACTTCGGCAGAGATCCAAGCCTTCCGGGTGAGACGGTGTGTTGAGGAGTAAGCCTGCATGTGTAGGTGATGGCCAGCCATGAGCTGTTCCGGGAATTGCTGCCAAAACTGTGGAATGTACCGGCAGGAGGTGAGGCATCTGACAACTAGGTATTCAAAGTTTTACAAGATCACATACTAATTATTTCAGTTATCTCCACTGTAGTGGATGTTGATGTAGATAGCCTAGCAAACAAGCTGGAGTGATTCGTAAATCAAAGCGAATTTACTAGGTAGCTAAGACGTTGGCTGATCGTATTCGTATAACCTTCGCCGAAGTTCGTAGCTATTTCAAAATTGGCCATGTGCCTAAGGAGCGATTCATTAATGACCGTCAATTGGCCTTCTCAAGACGATTTACTCAGCTGGTTGAAATCTGATCTCAATAATTGGGGTAGATGGGGCGCAACTGACCAAAAAGGAACGCTGAATCATCTTTCCAAGGAAAAAACTCTTCAGGCGCTGAGTTTGGTCGCAGAAGGCGTAACGGTCAGCTGTGCGCGTCCGATCGAGTTTGCAGCGTCGGTCGACGTGCCGAAGCCGCCACAGCACTTCATGGTGACTGCGGGAGATCGCTATCGACCGGGTGAGGGCGTCGATCGTCAGGTAGCGATGGACTACTTTGGCCTGATCTTCCATGGTCACACTGTGACGCATATCGATAGCCTCGCTCATTTTTTCTGGGATGGCCAAACCTACAATGGACGGCCTTCGAGTGTCGTTTCAGTTCAAGACGGCGCAACTGAGTTTGATGTGATGGCCGCTACAGGTGGAATAGTGACTAAAGGCGTTCTTGTGGATGCACCGTTACTACGCGGGGTCGACTTCATCGAGCGAGGGGACGGCGTGGGCGTAGCCGATATTGAAGCCGCAGAGCGTGAACATGGCGTAAAAGTCGAACAAGGCGACGTTTTGCTTCTTCGAACGGGTCAATTGGGGCAACGGGAAATAACAGGACCTGTCGATGTGAACGTAGGAGGCTCTTCTGGACCTTCACCTGAGATATTGCCTCTGCTTCACGAACGGGGAGTAGCCGTGATGGGTTCTGACACCGGTAACGATATCGGCCCCAACCCGTACGAACGGTTCTCGAATCCAGTTCACCAAGTTGGAATCGTTGGTCTTGGGCTCTGGATCCTCGATAACGCCTGGCTGGATGATCTTGCTGAAGAGTGCAAGAAGCGAGGAAAGTGGGAGTTTATGATTTCGATCCTGCCGCTAAAAATGCCCACTGTAACGGGATCACCAGTGAACCCAGTGGTGATTTTCTAGAGCATTACCAACCGGTCAAGTATGCGGGTCTTTGAGTATACTCAAGTGTTCAGCAATTACTTATTCTTCAATGGCGTTGCGGATATGATCTACATGTAAGACTTGTCCGGATTTTGTCATTCGGAGACTCAGCAAATCGATGCGCCAATCAACGTCGAAATCACTTGTCTTCTCTAAATATCTAAGAGCTGTTGCCTGGAGTCGCTGGGCTTTGCGAGAAGAAATCTGCTCGACACCAAATCCGAACTTTTGATTCGTCCGAGTTTTAACTTCGATAAATACGAGGGTGGAGTCAGATTTGGCAATGATGTCGATTTCTCCCTCGCGGGTACGAAAGTTAGTTTCGACAATTTCGTACCCAAGTTCTGCCGTCACATAAACCCGCGCCGCGGCTTCACCGGCGCGACCGATTCCGGGCGGTAAGTTAAGTTTTTGACTGGCAGAGCCCAAAATTACCCAAATCCTTCCAAAGCCTTAGGCACGAAAATCAAACGTAAAACAAACAGAGAGGCACTGGACTATCGGTTTACGTCCAGAACGTCCTTCACCGGCTTGAAACTTCGTCTATGAATCGGTGAAGCCCCTAATTTTTGTAAAGCCGACATGTGAATCGCCGTTCCGTAACCCTTATGGGCGGCGAATCCGTAACCAGGATATTCAGAGTCAAACACCTCTGCCATCAGTCGATCACGGGTTACTTTCGCAATAATCGAAGCCGCAGCCACACTTTGACTCCGTGAATCGGCCTTGATGATCGACGTTTGGGGGATAGTAATCGCTTCGAGATCGACAGCGTCGATAATTAGATGATCTGGTTGTGGCTCAAGTGATGCAATCGCACGAGACATTGCCTGTTTCGTCGCTGGAACAATTCCAATCGAATCTATTTCAGCAGCAGTAGATGCCCCGACACCGTAGCTAACGCACCAATCGACTAGCCATACGTATGCCCGTTCTCGCTGGGGCGCAGACAGGGCTTTGCTGTCATTTATGATGAGACGGTATTCCTCAGGGACAGGATCCGGAAGAATCGCTGCTGCTGCCATGACCGGCCCGGCCAAGGTTCCACGACCGACCTCATCTACGCCAGCAATCAGCAGTTTCGAGCCGTTTGCGATTCCGGTCTCAATCGAAAAATCTGGAAGAGTACGCGTTGTATTTGGCAACTTAGCGGAGTACGGAAAGAGTCTGAAGGAAAAATAAAGTTCACTGTATGAACCCACCTACCTCATCGAGGTAGAACCCGAAGCATATCGTTTACTTGGGAAAAC
>JABIHL010000169.1 GCA_018649665.1 Chloroflexota bacterium
TATTGTTGACCTGCCCGAGAGCGGCACGTTTTTGTCCGGATAAATCGGCCGTGATATCGGCTGCGAACACGATGATGTTCTCTGGTTGTTGTCGCATTTCGCGTGTGAACGGGCTTTGTGTCAGTTCAACGCCGAGTAGATCCCGTTCCCAGATGACACGTTCTTGGTCTGTTGTGTCGTCTGATCCTGATATTTCGATTTCGACCATCGGAGCCGGTACCGATTCGCCTAGCATATCGAACATCGATGTTTGACCAGAATCACGAAGTTTCGTTTGGCGCTGAATCGTTGCGATTATTCGGTCGACCGATTCAAGGAGGTTTCCTCGTCCACCAAACTCGTCGAATGCTCCGACTCTTATCAAACTTTCTAGTGTTCGACGGTTCAGAGATTTCGAGTCGATTCTTCGGCAAATATCTTCGATGTCATTGAACGTACCCGCCGTTTCGCGTACTTCTACCAGGAGGTCGACAGCTGCTGCTCCAACGTTTTTGACTGCTGCCATTCCGAATCGAATAGCGTCGTTGCCTTCGGCGTCTCGCTCGATCGTAAATCCAGATCGGGAGTAGTTGATGCTGGGCGGCTTCACGGCGATGTTCAAGCGGCTCGCCTCTCGTATCGCCAAGCCAACCTTCTCGGGGTTGCCAGACGCTGAGTCGAGAACTGCAGCGATGTATTCGGTTGAATAGTTCGCTTTGAAGTACGCAGTCCAGTACGCAATATAAGCGTAGGAAACTGCGTGGGCTTTGTTGAACCCGTATCCAGCGAACGGCTCCATTAGCTTGAAAACGGTGTCGGCTTGATCTTGGGTGTAGCCTTTTTCGAGCGCACCTTTGGAAAATTTATCGTGCTCGGCTTTCATAACAGCGACGTTTTTCTTACCCATCGCTTTGCGGAGGATGTCGGCTTCACCGAGCGTGTATCCGCCAAACGCCTGCGCTATGAGCATTACTTGGTCTTGATACACAAGTACGCCGTAGGTCGGTTCGAGAAGTTCTCGTAGATCCTCGTGCGGGTAAGAAATTTCAGCTCGGCCGTGCTTTGCCTCGATAAAGGTTCCGATGTGTTCCATCGGTCCTGGGCGGTACAAAGCGATCATGGCAGCAAGGTCATTGATCGTTGTTGGTTTCAGCTGCTTAACGTTTTTGCGCATTCCCTCGGATTCGAGCTGGAACACGCCAAACGTGTCGCCTTCACCCAAGATCTGGAACGCTTTTTCATCGTCGATAGGAACGTCGTAGACACCCATGTGTTCACCGGTAGTTTCGGCGATTAGCTTTACGCACTGGTCGAGAATCGACAGGTTTGCGAGACCCAAGAAATCCATCTTGAGCAGTCCGACGTCGGCGACGGGGTGCATTGCGTACTGGGTTGTCGGGCTTGCATCTTCTTTTTTGCTGGTCGAGCGCTGGAGCGGAACATAGTCTGTGAGAGGTTGTTCTGAAATAACGACCGCTGCGGCGTGAGTACTGGCGTGACGGACTGAGCCTTCAACACGCTGCGCCATTTCGATAAGTTCACGCGCATCACGGTTGCGGCTGATTTCTGTTCGCATTTCAGCCGACTCGGCGATTGCGTCTTTCAACTTGATGTTGAGAGTTAGCGGAACCATCTTGGCGAGTTTGTCGCTGAGGTCGAGCGGAAGGGCGAGTGCTCGGGCAGTGTCACGAATCGCTGCTTTCGCACCGAGCGTGCCGAAAGTGATGATCTGGGCAACGTGCTCACGCCCGTAGTGGTCGATGCAGTACTTGATGACTTCTTCCCGACGATCATCGGCGAAGTCCATGTCGATATCGGGCATCTCACGACGTTCGACATTGAGGAACCGTTCGAAGAAGAGATCGGCCTCGACCGGGTCGATCTGAGTAACTTCGAGGCAGTAGAGAACTAGGCTGGCGGCGGCTGAACCACGTACGGCAGAGAGGATTCCCTTTTCGTTGACGAAGTTGAAGATGTCCCAGCAGACGAGGAAGTAGTCCGGAAAATTGGTTTCTTCAATAATGCCAAGTTCGTGCTCAAGCCGTTTGAGAACTTCTTCGCTCGGGTTGTTGTCGAATCGTTTCTTCATGCCCTCGTGGCAAAGCTCTTTGAGGTAATCCATCGAGGGCTTGTTCTGAGGTGTTGAATAACTCGGTACGAATGTTTGACCGAATTCGAGTTCGAGTTCGCACGATTCGGCGATCTTTACAGTGTTAACGAGAGCCTCAGGTAGGTGCGACCACTCCGCTTGCATTTCGGCAGCACTACGGAGGTAATAGGTCGTGTCCTCCATGTGAAGGCGTTTGGGGTCTTTAATATTTGAGTTGGTCTGGATGCAGGTGAGGATGTCTTGGGCTTCGGAATCTTCACGTCTGACGTAATGGGAGTCGTTTGTAACGACCATCGGCAAACCGGTTTGGCTGCTTAGCTGAATGAGTGCCTCGTTGATCTCAGCCTGATCGGGCACATGCTCGTGCATCATCATTTCGAGGTAGTAACGGTCTTGGAAAACGTTTCCGTACCATTCGAGAGTTTCGTGAGCGGCGTCCATATCGCCGTTTTTTATGTATCTCGCTAGTTCGCCTGAAGGGCAACCTGAAAGGACGATTAGCCCTTCTGAGTATTTTTCGAGAATCTCACGGTCCATACGTGGGCGGTAGTAGAACCCTTCGATATGTGATGCTGTGACCAGCTTCATAAGGTTCTGGTAGCCAACACGATTCTGCGCTAGCAGAGTCATGTGGAAGGGAGAGCGCTTTTGTGGGTTGCGCTCGTCGCGGGCGCCGTCGGCTACGTAGCCTTCAGCGCCGATGATTGGCTTGATGCCCGCTTTTTTTGCCGACTGATAAATATCGATCGCACCGTGAAGATTACCGTGATCGGTGAGTGCGATTGCGGGCTGATCTAATTCCACGGCTCTGTTAACCATGTCATCTAACCTGCTGAACCCATCGAGCAATGAGTACTCGGAGTGGTTGTGGAGGTGGACGAACTGGTCGGTCACAGGCAAATATTTCTCAGGAATGTAGGGTGGAAAAGTGCGGTCTAGCGAGGATAGCGTTCCCTCAACTTTGAGTCGAGCCTGTAAAGGGTTTTACGGCTAGAGATTAGCGTATTTTGTAGCGAAACCTTGCCATCGATGTCGGCGTAACAATTCGGGAACACCATTGAGGGAAAATTGATCGTATTGCTCACTTCGTGCGGCTTGCATGAGAAGAAGCAATGGCTGGGTGAGTGATAGAGTCGATTCAGATCGATTTTTGTGGCAATTTCACCCTTAGGTTCACACAAATTTCGGTAGGCAACCGCAGAGGAATGTTTTGACTTCAAAAAGTGTTGGTGGTGGCCAGAAAATCCTCGTTGTTGATGACGAGCACATGTCGGATCTCATGCGTTCAGTTTTGCGACGTTTAGAGACCGACGGATTTAGGCCGATTGTAGTTGCTCCCGAAGGTCCGCATCTGACGGGCGACGATTACGAGACTCAGGCGTTGTTTTCGATGGAAACCGAACGACCGTCGGCAGTATTGCTGGACGTTAGGTTTGGTGAATACGATTCCGATCGGTTCAAAGGGTTATCGATCCTCAAAAAAATTGTTGATCGCGATAGCAGTATGCCAGTTTTGATGTTCACTCAGTACACTCAGGGTCCGTACCGTGACACAGCCGTGAACGCTAGCTTGAGCGTGAGTGCTTCGGTCGATTTCATAGATAAACTGGCTAGTCCAGAAGAAGTCGTGCTCAGATTACGACGTTTGATTGGCAGTGCTCCCGAAACGATCAAGATCGGTTCGCTTTTCGAAATTGATGCTGCGAATGCGGCTGTCTACGTAATCGAAAACGGTCGTCGTGATCTGATTCGCGAAATTCAGGGCATGAAGTTGGAAATTTTGAGCGAACTCGCTTCTGCAATGTATCGGTCTGAAGGCGAGCTAGTGCCGTTTTCACGTCTAGAACGATTTTCCGATGGTGAGGATTCGCGTGCCTCGCTTCGAGTTCGAATTCGTGAGCTGAAAGTTTCACTCGGAAGAGCTGTCTCTAGAGAATTCGGCGCCAACGAGTTGATAATCAATGTGAGAAACCGCGGGTACCGATTGGTAAACCCGGGGGATTGACCAAAACTACGGAAATTGAATATTAGGAATCGGGCTGCTTGAACGATCAGTCGCTCAAAATACTGAAGTTAATTGGGTTAGCAATTGCCGGAATCGGGCTTTTGCTGATACTGCTTTCTCCTTTTATTGGCGAGTCGCTAACTCCTGGGTCGCTTTGGTGGATCGAACCGGTCGCTTACATCGGCTCAGGCGTATTTGTGCTGGGCTCAGTGGTGGCGTTCATTGGTTTTCAGGTTATCGCTCGACGTACGAGAGCACTGACGGGCGATCGAACTCGAACATGGAGCCAGGTAACACAGGATTATTTCGATACGTTCGCCCATGATATGGGGCGCCCACTCCGACGAATTCTTGGAAAACAACGTGAGGCTCGCGCATTACTGAATGAAACCGGGGAAGTCACTGCGAATATGGTCGCCGAGCTTCTCGACGAGATCGAGAATCAGGCACCGAATTTCCGATTGATGATCGAGAACGTACGTGTTTTGGTTGATCTCGAAGATGACACAGCTGCTGCTGCGGTTGAACCTGTGGATGCTGCGGCGATCGTTAGAAATGTTTCGGATCGGTACACACCTATTGCTCGTGAGCGTGGTCTTGAGCTTGTGTGGTGGTGCGAACCGAGTGAGTTTGGATTTATCTATGGTGATGGGTCGGCGCTAGATCATGTCATTACGAACCTTGTCGACAATGCGGCGAAATTCGCTCGTGGTCATGTCGAAATTCGATTGACTCGAACTGATTCCGAGTTTTTGGTGAGGGTGTGGGATGACGGATCAGGAATTGCCGAGTCGCACCTCGCTCACGTGTTCGATCGCGGCTGGACCCCTGAGCTTTCTGCCCGTAGCGAAAAGCAAAGTTCCGGATTGGGATTATTTATCGCAAGCTCACTTACTGAGCGATGCGGCGGCCAGTTGATGGTTGAATCACAGGCGGCTAATGGCGATGAGGTGGACGATCATTCGACTATATTCACTCTGTCGTTGCCTCTCGACAATCGACCCGTAGAGCGATGATGTTCGCTACGCGAAGGCGCGGGGCGCGGCGATCGGCGCACGTGGCTAGGTTCGCCGTTGTGCTCGTAGGTTTGTTGTCGTTGGCGATTGCTGGGTGTGTAGAGAGCCGTGTCCGATACACTCCCGTTCCAGCGACTCCCACTTCAACGTCGATTCCCTCACCGACTCCGACGGCGATTCCGCCCACACCTACTTCCACGCCTGTTCCGACAGCAACGCCGGCACCAACTCCACTTCCCACTGCTGTTCCAACAGCTTTGCCGACTCCGACATCTGTTCCTGCGGATTCATCGGGTACGTTCAACCTCGCTTTGAATTTTGAGGGTATCGGCGATGAAAGTATCGTGCGAAGCGATACGGTATTGCTGCGCGGAATCACATCGGCTGATGCGATCGTGAGTGTGAACGACGTGATCGTTGAAGTTCAGGCTGATGGCACGTTCGAGCTAACGATTGTTTTGGCACCTGGTCCGAATTTCGTCGACGTTGTGGCCAGTAATTTGGATGGCAGCTCCCACAGCTCATCCTTGGCGATTATTTCCATTCCGCCGGAGGATGCGCCATGACTACCCAGCCTGAGCGAAGCCCCCGAGTAGACCATAGTGCATTCAGAAGTAACAAAAGCGTAACTGCATTGACCTCAAAATTATTGAGTTGGGGGCCAAGACAAGCTGCTCTGCAATTTCTAACAATGTTTACGCCGACTGAAAATATATTCACTCGCACCATTCGTCTGCAGATGGTGATTGCGCTCGCGCTGGTCGCCGTTGTGTTCGCTTTCGGCAGCAATAGCGCCAAGGCCGAAGTGAGATCGGCCGATATTGAGGCTGTTTTCGGCACAGCGGTAGAAGTTCGACCACCTAGCGCAATTGTGATCGCTTCCAATTCTGGACTTGTTACTCTCACGTTCGATTCTGACTCCGAGTTACGAATTGGCTCAAATAAGGCGCTGGTCGAAGAAGTTGCAGAAGGCGACCGAGTGATTTCGACTGCCACTCGAAATGCGGACGATGATCTCGTATCGCTGAGAACTCTCGTGCGGGTCGCTAATACTCAGACGCGTACAAAGCACGTTGTGGGTGTGGTGAGCAGTGCTTCTGTTGACGAGCTATCGATTCAGACTCGTAATAGTGGCGTTGTGAATGTGCTGATCCCAGCAGGAATTGACGCTCCATCTGTCGGAGACGGAATAACCATGGTTGCACGGCTGGATCGATCTAGCGGAATTTTGACAGCGGTTGGTTTCGAACTAACAAGCGCGACTGTCGAGCGAATTCAAGAAGCTCAAGATAAAGCAGCGGACAAGGCGGAGTCTGCTCGATTGGCCCAGATCGCTATCAACGCTAGGACTCAACATCTTTCTTCTTTAGACGATGCCGCCAGAGCGCTAAAACGAGTACTTGATTCCGGTCTTGAGGATCAGGCGATACTCGATAAAACAGCTGCCCAGTACCAAGAGATTCAACGTCGATTCGAAGAGCTCCAGCGAATCTACAAGACTGCTGCACGAACTCGCGGTGAGGTTCTACCACTGCTGAAAATATCGGGTGGTCTGGTTGATGACATTGGATTTTCATCGTTCACGATAGTTCCGAATGGTGAACAGGACGCTAATCCATTCTCGGTCGACTTCAGTTACGACCGGGAAGAGACGACTGTTGATCTGCCCAAAGATCTACTAGCGAAAATTTCTGACACTGCATCGAATCCGCAGCTTTTGAATGAAGTCCGACGATTGATCGATCCGGGTAGCGAGCTTGAAGTTAAGTACTTGATCGAAGGAGACGTGCGTAATGCAGTTTCGGTTAACGTGCGCGAACCAAGGCTTGTGAGTGAGTTGGAGGCAGTTCTAGAGCACGAATCACGTCGAGCATTTAGCGGCGTGATTACTCTAGTCGAAATCGACGTGTCACTTGAGGATGCACTTGGAATTGTGATTGCTACGAACGAGAAGCAGGGCATCAAAGTAGCTGCGAAAGTTACTGGTGAGACTGATATCACTCTCGATGGTCGTTCGTCTGGTATTTCATCACTGGATGCGGGTCAGGCCGTTGATATTCAATTCGAATCTTCGAGCGAGAACTCAATTTCAGACATCACTGGATCTGATGTCACGCTTCGGGCGCTGGCGATTCATGCCCGTTCGAGTGCACCATCGGATGAGGACCATATTTCGGGCATAGTCGAATCGGTGGATTCTGCTGCTATTACGATTCGTCCCACTGATGGGGCGCTGGTTCGACTAACGGTTGGTGACGACGCGCAGATTGTTCGCAATGGCAGTGTTGCGTTTATTACTGACGTGAAAATTGGTGACCTGGTAGTTGATGCCACTCGACCTGATAGTGAATCCGACGAACTTACGAGGCTGATAGTTGTAGCACGTAAGAACGTGAAGTTTTCAGGGACTGTCACTGGAATCGGTCGTGAGCCTGATCGACTTCAGGTGACGGGTGCTAACGGACAGTCGCTCAACGTTTTGATTACGGACGATACCTGGGTGATTGTTGACGATCGACGGGTGAAATTTGGCTCTATTGTCGCCGGGATGAATATCGTCAATGGTGTGTATTCGGTGACTGGACGTGGCGGGACGTTCTATAACGTTGGAACGATTATTTCGATTGAGTCTCCCAAAGTTGGCAAGGCATCTGGAGTCATCACTAGAGTGAATGCTATCGAAGGCACGCTAACGGTACTTTCCGGTAAATCAACAGAAACGAAGTTGATCGAACTTCAAATGCCTGAAACTCCGCTAGGCGAAAATCTGATTAAAGATGGTGTGCCGATACGGTCGCTGTTAGATATTGAACGTGGCGATAGAGTCGACATAGTTTTCTACGTACTCGATTCTGGGATTGTTCAGAAGCTTTCGGTTGTTTCCGATAACTTTATTCAATCACGCGGAACTCTGGTGAGCATTTCTGATAGTGGTCGATACGTTGTAGTGAATTTGGTTGACGGTCGGGAGTTCGATCTTTGGATAGGGCGTGAATCTTCTATTCAGTTGAACGGTCGGCGCATTCAGTTGTTCAGGCCAGTAATTGATCTAATTGCCGAGGCACGTGATCTCGGTACAGACATAAGTACCTTGGTACCTGAAGTGCTGTTTATCAGAGACTCTATCGATTCAAATTTGGGTGTGATTATTTCGATCAAATTCCAGATCAAGTCAGAAACCGAATCGTCGAGTACTAGCTCTACACAGCAGGGCACTGTTGAGCTGAGCATATCTGGTGTAATCGAGGCGATCGACGGCAACAACTGGGTAATCAACGGCCGAGTATTTACAGTGAATAATGCCACAACGTTCCGGGGAAGAGATCCCGAGGTCGGTGAGGTCGTTGTGGCTGTGCTGATCAGTAGGCCAGACGGATCATTCGTAGCTCGGTCGATCAGTAAATCGGGACGCTAAATCCAGTCACATGGATGCGCTCGTTGTTTGACTGAGATGCGGTTAGCGTTGCTAGTTGGACGATTCGAACCGATTTCTTTCACGATATGTTCGTCGTGTTAGCTGTCGAGCTTTTGCCGCCACCCGTCCTGCTGGTTCTAAGCCAAGTGCCAGTGGAATCGATATCACCAGCATCACTGCGAGTGTCGTGAATCCCAATCGATAACTGTCAGTTCCATCGTAAATAAAGCCGACTAGAGCGGGCCCAGCTGCACCAAACAGTGCGTTAACCGAACTGGTTAGACCTACGATCGAGCCGTAGCTGGTTCTGCCGAAGTAATCTCCTAGGATTGAGAGTCTGAGGGGTATTGATGACCCAAATCCCAGTCCGAAGAATACGACGAATAGCGGCAGTGGCCAGAGTCCGAGGTTCACTCCGAATACTTCGGCGTTGATCCCGGCGAGCCCCGCCACCCCGACCGTTTGCATAATCATCGCAATGGTGAGCATTTTGCGTTTGTCGAAACGGTCGCCGATCACTGCGATACCAGCACGCCCACTTAGATCGCCAATTGCGACTGCTCCTGCCGCGGCCGCAGCCAGCGCGGCAGTCATGCCATAGTCCAAGAGGGCTGCGAAGTGAAACAGATTGGTCGAACTGACAAGTTGGCCGAGGCTTGTGACAATTGCGAGTTGCCAGAAGAAACGTAGTTTGATGGCTTGTCGCATTGTGATGGCTTGTTCTCGGATTCCGCCGGCGCGGTTTGTTTTGCCATTGACCGAGCCGTCATCATTCGTTTCACCATCGGGAAGCATGCCGTGGTCTTCTGGTCGCCTCCGCATTACCAGCGTTGCTGGAAATCCGATCATCCAGAATCCGATTCCACACGCCAGCATTACTTCTCGCCAGCCGAACGTATCGATTGACGCTACGAGGATCGGAAGGGTGATTCCTCCAATTGCCGAGAACGACATCAGCGTGGCTAGAGCTCGTGCACGCTTGCGTATAAACCAGTTGGCTACGGTGACTACAAATACGATGAATGTCCCGAACGACATTCCGAGGGTGAGCAACGCTATGGCGATGTAAAACTGCCAAAGCGATTGCATTTGGCTCATATAGACGA
>JABIHL010000170.1 GCA_018649665.1 Chloroflexota bacterium
AAATCGGTTGCGGAAGTGGCTGCTGGCGGGTCGAGCGTTGAAGTTGGAACTGCACCCGCTGTAACCGGCGAAACATTCACGCATGGCGATTTCAGTCTCGATCAACACGAAGGCAAACCCGTGTTGATTAACTTCTGGTTCCCATCATGCCCACCCTGCCGAGCTGAAATGCCCGACCTTCAGGCAGCGTATGAGAAGTACGGAGACGACGTAGCGTTCATCGGGGTACAACAACTCGGGCTCGATTCAGCCGCCAATGGGCAAGCTTTCCTCCGTGAACTTGGCATAACCTACCCGAACATGCCCGATCTAACATCGACTGTGCAGTTCGAGTACGAAGTGTTCTCGTTCCCGAGCACGATCTTTCTAGACAAAAACCACAACATCGCCCGAACGTGGACTGGCATCATCGGTGAAGAGCAACTCGGCGAACAACTCGACGCTCTGTTGGCTGGTTAGAGACCAAAACACCCGGTCAGCAGTGAACCACCCGCAAGACCTTGATGGCATAATCGCTCCATGTTTGGAGATATAGCAGCCGGCGATTGGATCTTGCTGATCGTGCGATGGGCCCACGCAATTGGCGCCGTCGCATGGATCGGTGGAAGCGCGTTCTTCGCCTTCGTGCTTCGCCCTGTCGAAAGAGCGAATCCAGAGCTTGTTCGCCCCGTACTACGACCTCTCGGCTCGGTCTACCGCGAACTCGTCGATATATCGGTGATAGCGATAATTATCACCGGTCTAATTCTTATGTTCGACCGGCTAACCGGCAACGACGCTACAGCAGCGTGGTTCATCGTCCTTGGCGTAAAACTAGCGCTAGCAATCTGGATGTTCTACTTGGTTTGGCACTTCCGGCAGTCCGATTTCGATCCCACTGAACAACCAAAAGGGTTCGCCGCCCGCCTATCGTGGCTCATCGGATACAACGCCATGGTGTTCTTCGGCGTCATCGTATTCTTTCTAGCGTCGATCCTAAGAGTCCTCTTCGAAAACTCAATCGCAAGCTAAGCGATCCCGCTAATTCCTGATTTGTCCGATTCGTCCGACAATTCAGCAATCGTCCGTCCGAATACCGGATGCACAACATCGGGCGCAATCTGAGAAAGCGGAACCAACACGAACGCCCGCTCGTGCAATCTAGGGTGGGGAACAGTGACTCCACTCGCTTCGATCACGTTCTCGCCGTGCAAAAGTAAATCGAGATCCAACGTCCGTGATGCGTTCTTTTCCTCACGAGCACGCCCGAGCGAATATTCGATTGAAAGCAGATCGGTCACAACGTCTAACGGATCGAGCGTAGTGCTAATCGCCGCAACCTGGTTTAAATAACGGGGCTGATATCCCTCAACACCCCACGGCTTCGTTTCGAAAACAGAACTAAGCGCCGTGATCTGACCGATAGTCGCCAATCGTTCGACCGCGCCCTGAAGATTCCGAATCCGGTCTCCCAGATTGCTCCCCAGTCCTATGTACGCCGTCACAACCCCGCTAGGCATCTATCGCACCGTCTCTCTGCTGTCGAGTAAGCGCGTCGCTCATCTTCACAACACTCACCATCTCTCGCACATCGTGCACCCGCACGATATCTGCACCACCCTGAATCGCCAGAGCGACCGTAGCTGCCGTTCCGAATCGACGGTCGTCAACCGACTCCCCGGTTACTGCTCCAATAAACGACTTCCTCGATGTGCCGATCAATACAGGAAGCGCAAATTCAGTCCGCAACGTGGAGATATTCCGCAGCAGTTCAAGCGACTGTGCACCCGACTTTGCGAAGCCAATCCCGGGATCGACGATCACATGCGATCTTTCGACTCCAGCGCTCACCAATTCCTCGATGGAACGCCGTAGATCACCCAAAACATCGTCAACCACGTCGCCCTGATGTCCGCCTTGCCTGATGTGACTCATGATGATCGGAACCCCAGCATCGACTACCGTTCCTGTCATCGCAGCATCGCCAAGCATCGACACGTCGTTCACCAGTGCGGCACCGGCAGCAATGGCAGCGGCGGCGACGGCAGCCTTTCGAGTATCGATCGATATCGGAATGCCTAGCCGCCCGATCAGTCCCTCGATAACCGGAACCACTCGAGCGATCTCGTTCTCAGCTTCTACGGGTTTCGCATCTGAATAAATAC
>JABIHL010000171.1 GCA_018649665.1 Chloroflexota bacterium
CCGCCAGCCTCAGATTCCACCCACGTCCACTGCCGTTAGATGCTCCAAAAGGTCGCTTGCACCAGATGTTTGGTGACGCTTGGGAGTGGACGAACAGCGCCTATAGTCCTTATCCGGGATTCAAGGTGGTCGAGGGTGCGATCGGCGAGTACAACGGTAAGTTCATGGCGAACCAGATCGTACTGCGGGGCGGATCTGCTGCTACAGCGCAAAATCACGTTCGCCCCACCTACAGAAACTTCTTTTACGCAGAGAGTAAATGGCAGTTCATGGGCTTCCGGCTGGCTCGGGACGCAAAGTAATCAGCAGCGATTTCGATAGATATCGATTCTTAAGGAACATTCAATAAATGACGATTTCGACAACAACTCCAGAGGCAGAAGCGGCACTTCACACGATGCTTACTGACGTTGTTGCAGGACTTTCGCAAAGACGTAAGACGTTGCCGAGCAAGTACTTTTACGACGAAAGAGGCTCGAAGCTGTTCGACGATATTTGCGAATTGGATGAGTATTACGTCACTCGCACTGAAAGTGCACTGATGCAGAAGCAGGTCGGCGATATCGCAGATGTCGTTGGGCCGAAAGCCTTATTGGTTGAGTACGGCAGCGGGAGTTCGTCAAAAACCCGCTTATTGCTCAGTAATTTGATCGAGCCGGCCGGTTATGTACCAATCGATATCTCAGGTGATTACCTGTCGCGGGTTGGTCATTCGCTCCAGGCTGAATTCCCTCATATCGAGGTAATGCCAGTCGTTGCCGATTTCACCGAATCTTTTGACGTTCCATCGCCGACTACTAAAGAGTCTCGACGGGTGATCTACTTTCCTGGCTCTACGATTGGAAACTTCCCACGAGAAGACGCTAAAGGCCTGCTTGCTGGCATGGCTGAAAAAGCAGGAGCCGAAGGTGGCGTGTTAATCGGAGTTGATCTCGATAAAGACCGTGATGTACTTCGAGCCGCTTACAACGATTCAGCAGGCGTAACTGCCGAGTTCAACCTGAACGTGCTAAAACGCATTAACGATGAACTTGGCGGCAGATTCGATCTCAGCAAATTCAGGCACGAAGCCGTTTTCAATGACAATCAATCGTGTATCGAAATGCACTTGATTTCAACCGAACGACAGGCGGTCAACGTTTGCGAATACTCGTTTGAGTTCGAAGAGAACGAAACTGTTCTCACTGAGTATTCGCACAAATACACGATTGGTGCGTTCGGAGAGATGGCAAACGAAGCAGGGCTCAACGTAAAGAACGTTTGGACCGATGCCAACGACATGTTCGCAGTGATGTATCTCGAACAGGCTTAGGCGATCCTATCTGGCTATTTTTTTAGTGCACTCCGCAGAGCGGCGATCAAATTGCCTTTTCGCCCTAAGACAACTCGTTTCATTCCCAACCAATCAGCCATCAAGCGAAGTTCGTCCGCTAAGTTAGCAGCGACGTAATCGTGGTCCTGTCCATCTTCAACAAAGGCACTTTGCACCCTGAGCACGCCTTT
Source organism: Chloroflexota bacterium (assembly GCA_018649665.1). Taxonomy (GTDB): domain Bacteria; phylum Chloroflexota; class Dehalococcoidia; order Lucifugimonadales; family Lucifugimonadaceae; genus Lucifugimonas. The sequence goes on from JABIHL010000171.1 coordinate 1,504, forward strand.
GTGTCGATCTGCTTTCAAATCCACACGCGCCACTAGATCTTCGCCGAGTACAAACGGATATACGTAGTATCCGTACTGGCGTTTTTTCTCAGGAACATAGATTTCGATTCGGTAGAAGAAATCGAAAATTCGGTCGATGCGATCACGGTTCCATACAAGCGGATCGAACGGCGTGAGCAGTGCTCTAGCGTGAGTCGGTTCAGTCGATTCAATAGTTAGCGGAGCAAACGCGATATTGTCCCAGCCTTCAACTCCTAGCTGCTGAATCATTCCCGTTTCTACAAGTTCGGCGAGGCGTTTTTTCGCATCGCCATTTTTCAAGTGATAGTAATCGGCGAAATCTTCGGCAGTACCAATTCCGTGGGCGGTCACTGCCATCAGCATCATTTCACGATGTGCTTCTTCAGTTGTCGGGGTCACGCCATTGAGATGTTCCGCTGGTACTACCCGTTCCGTCAAATCGTAGTAGCGAGCGAAATTTCGTCGATCTCCGATCGATAGTGCGCCAACAGCAAAGTGCCACTCGGCAGCGACCTTTCCAATCGTGTAACCCCACCAAGGGCCACTTCGCTTTCCGGCGTCGTCGAGATCCGAAGCTGTGAGCAGCCCTCGATCTCGCACTTGCTCGAGTACGTCTTCAAGATAGCCCGGGCGCTCCTGCATGATTTCAGCGACGTGGCGACGTGGTTTCTGAGCGGCCATCCGCGGTCTAAATAATCGATGATCCTCCACAGGAACAAAACACGCGGCGTGTGCCCAAGTTTCAAATACCGATTTCTTGTCATAGACGAGTTCGTCCAACAGGTTTTGATCGTAGATGCCAAGTCGCGAGAACAGAGGCATGTAGTGAGATCGAACACACACGTTTACCGAATCGATTTGCAGCAGATTCATCGCCCGAATCGAACGCTGTACATCGTCGATCACAATCGCTTTATCAGGGCGTTCGCCAGCGAGTCGCTGTGCGCGAATCGCTATTCGTTTGGCATCTTGTTTTGAAAGAGAAAGTGGCATTTAGTAATCGATTACAAAGAAAGTTTTAGACCATCGGCCATGGCACATTGGTGTCGGGGTCAAGGAAAGGGTAATTTCCGCCAGCGATCATCTCGTTGCCGCGTGTCACTAGATCGTCCGTCTCTGGCTCACTGAGCAACGTGCGCAACTCGCGTCCGATGCCAGAATCTGTTTCTAATTCAGCAACTAACGTCTTCACATCATCAAGCAGTTCGACAGGGTATTCAGATCCGTTGAATTCAAACATCACAGTGCGCCGACGTGCCATCTGGTTGAATGTTAGGCCGTGATCGATCGCCCAAAGTTGGCCCGCTTCATCAAGGATGCACGATCCGCCCTTGCGATCGGCGTTGTGAACCAACGCATCGAACATTGCCATGTCTCGAAAATCGTCTAAGCGTGTATCTCGCATAGAAAAGAAGTTATCCGGCTCTTCATTTTCAGGAACGGAAGCAGCGTCGATGAACAATTGAACACTGCCTTCGCCGTGCGGACCCGATCGAATCACAGTTGGCGGTATTCGCGGCCAGCCAAGTTTTTGAGAAATCAGATACGCCGCTCGTTCACGATTATGCAGCGTCCCGCCCGGAAAATCTCGAAGAGGACGCTCGCCTGCCTGTGGTTTGTAGATTCCGTACATCGAAGCCGACTCGTCTACTTCGACCTCGTCATTTTCAGACTCAGGCTCGGTGTACTTTGCGGGATCGGTCAGTCGAACTACGAATACATAGTTCGACCCACCAGGATGCAGTCCGATGCCAGAAATCGGCCAGTCAGACAATCGGTGCAGCAGAACACTCTCGGCTACCGCCTCAATTGCATCTTCGCCATCAGGGCCAACACTCACGAGTGTTCTTCGCCCATAGGGTTTTCCGTCGGGTTGTAGCCATTTACCTTGACACAAAAATGGTTTTCGCCCGGATTCAGCGGAGCTTCGCATAGCGGACACGGTTTGCGACCAGCTGCAACGATTGAAACCGAACGCTTCGAAATTTCTTCCGCCTGTGGGCGCTTAAAGCTAAAGGTGATTTCTGCGATCGGTTCCGGTGATTCTTCTCTCGGAATATCGCTCGCAACAATTGTGAACACATCCGAGCCGGGGTCGTGTTGAAGCGACATGTCACCAGTTTTGAACTCGACGTGCACAGGTACCGGAGAGTCGATGGGTGGCGCAGTGAACGGCGTAGGATCAGGCGGCGAATCACGAGTCGCCAGGAACTGTCGTAGCGAAACTCCTACCTGAAATAGCTGTTCTTTTTCCATCCAAACAATCGTTTCACCGCGGCTGCTTCGAGCGGTGATGTTGAATGTACGTTGCCCCGGTTCGCCGATTGTCTCGCAATTGAGGTAGTCGACGAGGCCCAAGTCATTTCGTTCGAGCTCGCTCAAAAATTGCTCCGTATGTTCATCGTGCTGAATTATTGTGATCCATTGCGAGTAAATCACTGGCACATTTTAGGCATGCCGGGCGTATCTCGCTAATCGCCTAGGCAAGTACAGCCACAATCTGCCTATCTTTATAGATTCTGTGATTGTCTGCCGCAAGTGATAGCATTGATAATTAAGGCGTTGCAGAACTACGGTTCTGCGCTACGGAGACGAGTACGTCGGCACTGACGGTATGAGCGAGCCCGATATGGTGAGAGCGGGCACCGGAAGATCGACAGAAAATCACTCCAGAGTCGTTGTCTGAAAGTCTGATGAATATTCATCGACAAGTAGGCGCAGCCGGGTTCGTGGCCCGTTATAACGCACGAGAGCATAACAACTGTGCTCTGCTGAGTGGCTAGCGCTGATGAATATGATGCGCTGGCAACGAGGGTGGTACCGCGAGTCATTTCGACCCGTCCCTTACTGGGGTGGGTTTTTTTGTGTCTGATTTTTTAGCGGGCACAGCGACCGATCCCGAAGAATAAAAAAAGCAGGAGTTCGAGCGCGCCATGACAAACAAAGTTGAGCTTTACGACACGACACTTCGTGACGGAACCCAGCAGGAAGGTATTTCACTTTCGGTTGAGGACAAGCTCGCTATTACGGAGCG
>JABIHL010000172.1 GCA_018649665.1 Chloroflexota bacterium
GGTGGCGAAGGGAGTACAACACGATCCGACCACACAGCTCACTCGGATACCGGCCACCAGTTCCTGAGGCAATCATGCCTAAGCTTCAGCTGGTCGCAAATCCGAGATAATAAGTGGTAACGCTATCGGGGGCAGGTCATGCACGGAACGGGAGTTTCCGAGGCAGTGATTGATATTGCGCCTAAAGTCGAGTTGTACATCGCAAATCCACCTACACAGGCTGCATTGGCGGATACTGCGGCTTGGATGGAATCGATGGGCGTTGAGATTATTAACTACTCCGTCGGTTGGACTTGGGATGGCCCGGGAGATGGAACGTCGCCATTTGCGTCATCACCGCTAAAAACGGTTGATCAAGCAGTGAGTGATGGAATCTTGTGGGTCAACGCTGCTGGAAACAGTCACGGCGAGGCTTGGTTTGGTGCTTGGAGTGATACCGATTCGGATGGGTATTTTAATTACTCGAGCATTGATGAATCGAACGCAATTACGGTTAGTTCTACTAGCACGGTGCAGGCTCAGCTTAGGTGGGATGATTCGTGGGATGCAGCGACGACGGACTTAGCGCTGTGTTTGTTCAACTCGAGCCTAGTTCTTGTGACTTGTGGCGACGACGGGCAATCGGGAGTAAGCGGACAGGTGCCAAGAGAGTGGCTCAGTGTTTCGGTTTCCGCCGGTACTTACCATTTGGTGATTTTCAGGAACTCTGGTGCCGATCCCTCGTGGATGCAAATGCATTCGTGGTCTGGCGAAAGTTTGCAGTACGTAGGTTCTGCTCAGAGTATTTCGAACCCTGCGGAGAGTGCGAATCCTGGAGTGTTGACGGTTGGTGCCGCTGCTCATTCTTCGACTTCGACGATTGAATCATTTAGCTCTCAGGGCCCTACGCCAGATGGTCGGATCAAGCCAGATATTGTGGGGGCTGATCGAGGTAATTCGGCTAGTTATGGAGCGGGAGGATTCGCGGGAACAAGCCAGGCTTCTCCGCACGTGGCGGGATTGGCTGCGTTGGTTCTTCAGCGGTTCTCGACGAAAACGCCGGTGCAGTTGGCTGAATATTTGAAGACGAACGCGGTCGATCGTGGAACTGGCGGTGTTGATAACACTTGGGGCTATGGGTTTGCGGAGTTGGTTGCGCCTGCGGCTCCGGTGGCGGCAGCCGATTCGTACACGATCGACGAAGACGAGGTTTTGAACGTTTCAGCACCGGGATTGTTGTCGAACGATAGTGATGATGCGGATGCGTTTACGCCTGAAGTAGTTTCGACTCCAGCCCACGGTAATTTGGGAACGTTTGGGACTGATGGGTCGTTTGTTTATTCTCCGAACGCCGGGTATAGCGGATCCGATTCCTTCACATATAAGAACGTCGATCCATGGCAAGAGTCGAGTGTTGCGAGCGTGAATCTGACTATTAGCACTAGGGCCGATGTGAGTGGTGTTGCGACTGCTCAAGGTGTTTCCGATCCAAACGCTGTAGGAGTGAGCGTTACTGGTACGGGCAACACTGAGGGGTTGGTGACGTTTACTTCGGATTCTGCCGGTGATTTTGCAAAGAAACTTGTTGCGGATACGTACACGTTCAAGGCTGAATCGGACGGGTTTGTCGACAGGGTTCTGACGGGTGAGTCGATAACGACTGCGGATGAGGCTATTGGATCGAGCCAGTTACGTGCTGGTGATTCCGATGGCGACAATGACGTTGATTCGACTGACGCTACGGTTTTGCTAGCGGCATACGTTGCTGGTTTGCCTAGTACAGGTAGCCGTGATGATTCTGCTGGAAATACTGTCGATTTGAACAACGATGACATTGTCGATGGTATCGATATTTCGCTGTGGGCTTCGAACTATGGCCTGCAGGGTCCGATGGCTTGGAGCACTGCGGCTACTACGCCTCCGTTGCCGGTGGGTGATTCCTATTTCGTGACTGAGGATTCGTCGTTGGTTGTTGGTGGTACTGGGGTGCTTGGGAACGATTTCGACGAAGAGGGCGATTCGCTGACGGCGGTGTTGGTTGATTCGGCTTCGCATGGTGCGGTGACGCTGAATTCTAATGGGTCGTTTACTTACGATCCTGCGGCTGGGTATGTGGGGTCGGATTCGTTTAGCTATTACCCGAAGGATTCGCAGACGATTGGTGTGACTTCGACGGTGACGATTGATGTTCGTGAGGCGGTTGCTACGCCGACGCCGACGCCGGGTGCTGGAACTACGGCGGGGACTACTGCGGGTACGACTGCTGGGACGACTGTCGGCGGTTAGTCGAAGCGGACGTTTGGTCCAGTAGTGGGGCTCAGGTTAGCCGTTGAGAGCGTCCCTGCCCCAGGTCCCTCGACTCCGATGACTTCGCTCGGGAAATCGGTTGTTGTGAGAGCAAGTAGGCGGCGATGAACCGATGAGTTAATTTGACGAATCCGCCCTCGTCCAAGCCTTCCCCCGGGGACAAAGGATTAGCAGTTGCTTCTGACTTATTCCTGAGGGTTGTCTAGGTAGTCCCATTTGGGGTTTAGGTCCCAGCGGATGGTGTCGGCTGGGGTGGTGTTTTTTGCCCATGGGATTGTGATTTCTAGGTTGGCTGATTGTTTTCTGATTTGGGCGTCGATCCAGTCAGGATTCCAGTCATCACGCACTAATGAAGTTAGCTTTTCTACTGTTGCCGAATGTTGTGGTGCGTCGATTAGATCGTGCAGTTCGTCGGGGTCGTCTTTTAGGTTGAATAGCTGGCTTGGCATGTTTTGGCCGGTTAGATCTTCACCGTGGTAGTAGACGAGCTTCCATTCGCCTTCGCGCACCATTCGGTTTTGCCAGATTTTCTCGCCTTCTGAATGGGCTTTATCGCCGGGTTCAGTGCAGTACTCAGAGAAGGCGATATCGTGCCAATTTTCGTCGCTTGGATTGTCGATAAGTGGGAGCAGTGAACGGCCGTTCGACGAAGGGAGCGTGGGCGCTTGGGCGGCGTCGAGCATGGTGGCGTTTAGATCGAGTTGGCTAGTGACTCTGTTGATTTTTTGTCCTTGTGGGAGCTTGGCTGGCCAGCTCACGATTGCTGGGACTTTCGCTGAATCTTCGTAGAAAGTTTGCTTCCACCAGAGTCCTTTTTCGCCGATCTGTTCGCCGTGGTCGGCGGTGTAGGCGATGAGGGTGTTTTCTAGGAGTCCGTGCTTCTCAAGCGTGTTGAAAATATCGCCGAGTAGTTCATCGAGTCGAGTGACTAATCCGTAGTAGGCGGTGCGGGTTCGTTCGACTTCTTCGGGCGTTACGTCTTCGAGTCCGGCATGCGATTTCCACCATTGCAAATACGGGTGGGTTTCATCTTCGAATGCTTTTGGATTCTTTGGCGGTGGGACTTTGCCGCGGTACTCATCGTAGTCGGCTTTAGTGGCGACGAACGGTTGGTGGGGGAGCATGAGTCCGATGGCGAGGGCGAACGGGTCTTCGGTATTCGAGGCAGCGTGGTCGTCGAGAAATTCGACAGTGCGCGCCGCTACGGTTTCATCATGGACTTGATAGGAATTTAGGCCGTGTCCTGAGAGTTCTAAGGAAACACGAGCGGGTCCTGCCGTGCCGTGGAGTGAGCCGTGGTCTACTTCGTCAGCTCCGAGGTGGTTGGAGTTGTGGTCGCCGATGAATCGTTCGGTGAATCCGTGAAGTTGATCGGGTCCGTTGAAGTGCATTCTGCCGATTTGAACAGGCTTATATCCGGCGGCTCCGAGGGAGTGAGCGAAGGTTGGGATTCCGGAGTGGAGGTACTGGGAATTCGTCCAGACTTCGTTTTGGTAAGGATGCTGCCCGGTGAGCATTGCGGCTCTTGAAGGGACGCAGATCGGGGAAGCACAGTAAGAATTTTCGAAGATGATCCCGCGGGCTGCGAGGGCGTCGAGGTTGGGCGTTCGGATTACGGGATCGCCGTAAGCGCCGATGACAGCAGGGTTGTGCTGGTCGGATTCGATGAAGAGGATGTTGGGTCGGGTGATTGTGGGCATGGAGGAGTTTTAACTCCAGATGGTTACGTCGTTTACTGAGGAGCGTTTTGCTTCGGATTGTTGCTCTTGGGTTTCGGATGGGTAGCCGATGTAGAGGGCGCCGACGATGTCCCAGTCGGGTTCGGCTCCGATGGCTGTTCCTACGGGTGCGAGGCATGGTTTGCCTGTGCTCCAGCCAACTCCTATTCCGAGCGATTGAGCGGCGAGCATGAGGTTTTGAACTGCGCAGGCGGTGGCGGCGTAGTTTTCCTGAGTTACTTCGTCGTTGCGGCCTTGAAGCGAGTAGACGTACATGAACGCTGGTGCATCGATGATTTCTTGCTGCGCTTCTTTTGAGCTTGCTTCACGTCGTTCCGGGTTGGGGTTTTTGACGTTTTCGAATGTCCAGTCGTGAACGATTTGCGCGACTTTGCTTCGCATGTCGCCATCTTTACCGAGGACGATGAACCGCCATGGTTCGGTGCTGCGGTGGTTGGGTGCCCATGTGGCTGCTTCAATCATCAGTTCGAGGGCTGAGTCGGAGACGGGGTCTTCGGTAAATTCGCGAACGGTGCGTCGGGCGTGGATGGCGTTGAGGACCAATTTGAATCTCCGGCTGAGTTGTTTGTTCTGAGAGAAGGGTAGTCGAAATCGTGGGTTTGGTGGTGGGGGAGCTGCAATGGGGTAGATAGATCCTGAAACTAGTTCAGGATGACATTGTCTGCGGGTGACAGCGTTGGAGATTGTTGGCTTATTTGTCGTCCTTCGAGAGCCTCAGGATGACACTTTTAGAGATTGGCTATCTGGTGGTGTGCTTAGGTATCGCTCGACGATTTGTCATCATCTCGCACCGTTTACCCAGTCGTCTTGTGAGGGGAGATTTGTGGGGTTGTCGGCTCGTTTTAGGTAGAACTCGTGCATGGGGAGATAGGTGTTGTAGATGGCTCGCAGGTCTGGGATTGCGTCGGTGGAGGCGTCGACACGGATGTCGATTGGGAAGCGTTCGCCTGGTGCTCCGATGAGCAAGGCAGCTGATCTTTCGGGCAGATGTGTGCCGCCAGATCCCGATTGACCACCGGCTTGCTTTCCAGCTTCGAGGGCTGAAATTAGTCGGTCGGCGAGAGTGGTTCCACTGGATGGATTTGAGAAGCCGTCGACTATTGCTGGAAGCACTTCATCGTTCGCCAGAAAATTACCGATAGCTGTGCAGTTCTCGCCGTTGAGATGTCCGCTGACGGGTTTGATGTTCTCGCCAGAATGGATGAGTGGATCACCGTTTAGGGGTAGTAGGGCGATTTGCCGAAATTCAGGGTGTTCGTCGTTGGCGAGGGCTTCCATGAAGGCTTCGACTGGAGTCGATCCGTCTTCAATGAGTTCCATTATTTCTTCGCCAATTGCCGGGTTTGTAGACGCCTGAGAAGTCGACACGCCGATGCCCGGGAGGATTTTTGGGCAGGTCGCGCCGACGGCGAGGGAGTAGGTGGCAATGGCGATTCCGAGTTCGTCGGTGTTGGGGTCTTTGCCGAGGATTGTGAATGTCATGGTGGGTATTTTAAGGGGGGAATTCGTCGAGAGTTATTGGCGGTGTTGGTGAAATCTGTCAGGTTGAGCGATTGATCCTGAAAATGAATTCAGGATGACAGTTGGTTGTTGAGGGCCGGGTTGTTCGATTGTTGGGGAGTTTGTTTTGACCCTTCGACACGTTCGGCTGGCTCAGTGCAGGCGGGGCTCAGGATGATGTTGATAGATGGTATCGATTGGTCGTTGGCTGCTGCGCGTGATTGATGATCCGTGTAATGTGCGCCGAGTGAACTGCTGTTGGCGAATTTTTCTGAGAGATATCAAATATGAGTAGCGTTTCTGGCAACGATCCTTTGAATAATCGTGTGTATGACGAACTTGGGCTTCGTCCGGTGATTCATGCTGCGGGGACCATAACTTCTTATGGTGGTTCAGAACCGCGTCCCGAGGTAATGGAGGCGATGGCACAGGCGTCGCAATCGTTCATAGGCTTGCTGGAATTGAATGAAAAGGTTGGCGAATACATCGCTCAGGTTTCGGGCGCAGAAGCTGGCATGGTTGTGAAAGGCGCGGCTGGAGGTGTTGTTCTTTCGATGGCGGCTTGCATGACGGGAACGAACCCGGCGAAAGTGCGACAGCTACCGAACACTGAAGGTATGAAGGATGAGTTGATCATCCAGAAGATTCACCGTGGCGGGTACAGCGATATGTATGGCTTCACAGGCGCAAAGCTGATCGAGGTTGGCAGTATCGACGGGACGCTGGAAGAGGAACTCGAAGCCGCGTTCACTGATCAGACAGCTGCCGTGAATTATCTGTTCGGTCCGGGGCTTCTCCAGAAAGGACTGAGTCTTTCGAAGGTTTCCGAGATTGCCCATGCTCATGGCGTGCCGGTGATCGTCGACGCTGCGGCTATGTTGCCTCCTAAGAGCAACTTGCGGCGTTACATCAGCGATGGTGCTGATCTTGTGACGTTCAGTGGCGGGAAGTTCATCCGAGGTCCACAGGGTACGGGGCTTTTGTTTGGTCGCAAGGATTTGATTGACGCGGCAATAGCGAACGGTCCGCCTAACCATTCGATTGGTCGACCGCAAAAAGTTACTCGGGAAGAGATGGTCGGGCTGTACACGGCCTTGAAGCTATTTATGGAGCAGGATGACGTTGCTTTGATGGCTTCTTATCGAACCATGATCGAGCCTGCTTACGAGGTGCTTCAGGGGCTGGATGGCGTTAGGGTTTCGATCGAGCATGATCCAATTAAGCATCATGTTCCGACTGTTGTTGTTCGCTTGAATAGCGAGTCGAATGGGGTTGATCCTCAGAAGCTTCTGGGTGATTTGCTTGAGGGTGATCCGAGGGTGTTTGTTACCTACGACAGGGGCGACGATTCGGTGGCGATTAACCCGATTAATTTACGGGATGGTCAGGCTGAAGTTGTGGCGGCGCGGCTGCTGGAGTTGCTTGGGTAGGGGCGCTATGAGTGATGTGACTACAGTTATTTCTTCGCTGCAGTGGGTAGATAGATCCTGAAACTAGTTCAGGATGACATTGTTGGCTGGTGGTGGGCTCGTTAGCTAAAGAAGCACAGGCGATCTACGGCTTGCCCCATTGGCGGCGGATGGCGATTAGGGATGCTACGACGATGAGTACGGCGGCGATTCCACCGATCATTACTCCAAATTGGATAGCCGTGCCGTTGGGGTTTGGCTGCTGAAGGCTTGCTCCGGCCTTCAATTCCACTGGTGCGACCTGAAGTTCTGAGATCGTGCCGTTTTCGACTTTTTCGTGGAAATTATCGGCTTCGACCCGGAAGGCGATTACTGGTCGATAGTCTTTTCCTGCAGTGATGATCGTTACTTCGGCGTCTTGGTTTGCAGGCGGAACGGCGAGTTCCACGTTGCCAGATCCGCCTTTTGGTGCCACGTAGGCGTAACTTGCTGCACCACCATCGGCTGGCATTGAAATTTGGATGATTGCATTTACGTCGGCATCACCCGTGTTGATTTTCACGAATGAACCCTCGTATGGGTCGGGATCATTTCGGGGAATGAATTCGGCAAACGAAGTGCCACCGAATTCGCTAACCGGATGCGAGCTAGCGCCGATTTCGCCATCGACTTCAGGATCGTATTTACGATCGCCATCGAGATCGGCGAAGAAGCCGTGATCGATGAAGATATCGTCGATAAGTGTTGTTGGTATTTCTTCTAAATTTGCGGCGGTACTCGTTAGCGATTGATCGTTTGAAGTTAGAACGTCATAGAGTTCAGCGACATTCGATACGCCTTGCTTGCCGTCGGCGCGGTCGTACTCAGTGATCATTGTGATCAGGCGAATAAGTCCGATAGAGACATCGTCATCGTCAGATTTTGCAATGCCGCCGAGAGTGGCTGTTGCCTGGGCCACGTCTAACCCGGCTGGTGGTGCAGCAAAGAATGTGCCTTCTCTTGTTGGGGCGATTATTCCGGGTAGAACTCGGGTTACCTGCGTTCCGACAATTTCACCGGCTTCGTTTAGGTAACGAACAGTTACATCGGCATTGCGAACGACAAGTGGGCTTGAGTTGACGATGCTGCCGGAAACGATCGTTCCTGATGGTTCTGCATCGGTCGCAATATCGAGAACGCTTACGCCTGTAAGTCCTGAGGCTCTGGCGGCGTAATCGTCATCATCATCAACGAGGTCGAGAAGTAGTCCTGCGACAGTGAATTCTTCCCACCAACCAGCGGCTTCCCATGGTTGTCGGTTGGTTTCGAGATCGTAGTCGGCACCGATTGTGTAGATCTCGGCGTTATCGTCATTGTCGACGTGGCGAGAGACCATCATCGAGTAGAACTCGGCGAATCCTTCAACGAACGAATCTCGAGTAGTCGAGTTGTTGTAGTAGCCACCGTGGTTGGTATCGCCAGCGGGTAGTTCGAAATTGTCGCCGGTCTTTAGCGATAGGAAGTAGTGGCCATATTCGTGATATTCGCGGTTATCGGGTATTCCGGCTGAATTCGAAGAACTTCGGTTCGGGAGCATTGCGATGATCGGCGGTGAATCTTCTTCAAGTTCGTTTTCTGCGATGAAGAACGCGCCGTCTTGCGATGTATCACAGCCGAAATTTGGATCGCCGCACCATGCTTGGATTTGGAGTGGTGCTGAATCGTTCAAATCGGCGCCCATGCTGAGTGCGAGAGATTCAGCGTTGAGGGTGTACTGATAGATCGACGAGGCATCGGGCCAGAGATCGGATGAAATTGGCGAGGCGACCATTTGTTCCTGAACGTTCCACGAATCGAAGTTGACTTCGCAGCCGTCTAGTTCGGGGTTAATAGGAGCGGTAAGCGAGATGACATCGTCGCCAACCATCACGGCGAATGTCTCGGCGTTTTCGGATAGGTGGGACAGGCTGATGCTCATGCTTGCTGCATCGGGTGTGGCGCTTGGGAGTGTGTAGCGCCCGCGGCTGTCGGTTGTGGATTCGACAATGTTGCCGTTCGCTGTGGTTGCAAATACCCGGACGCCGACCATGGGTGAGCCCCAGTCGTCGGTTACTCGACCGTGGATGGTGCATCCGGCTACGACCGTTTCGCTGCTGGGTACAGCATTTGCGAGTTGGTCATTGTCATTGAGAGACGGAATGGAGCTATCGCCATTGGCTGTCGCTGAAGAACTTCCCTCTGGGGACGTTGCTGAGCCAGTGCTCGAGTTCGTTGATGAACCTATGCTTCCGTTTGAATCTTGCGAAGATGGAAAGTTTGAGGAATCGGAATTGCTACCGCCGCTTCGAGGGTTAATCGATTGTTGTCCTGATCCGGCTATCTTCGTTGGCTCGGGGACGGTGTTGAAATCGTAGGTGTTGGTGAGGACGAGAACTACCGCGACGATGCCGATTGAAACGGTGAGGATTATCGCCATGCGAACGGCATTGATTCCACCGTTGGTGCGTTGACGGCGGTATCGACGGTTATCTTCGTATTCTGGTCGATTAGGCCGCACGAGAATCTCCATTTGCTGCTGACATTCGCGTTCGGAATCGAGGCATCGAGATGTGAACAGTCGTACCTTCGTTTTCGGTACTTTCGAGAGTTAGTTCACCACCGTGTAGTTCGACGATCTGTTTAGAGGAGACAAGTCCTATTCCTGTTCCTGCAACAGACCTGGTCGACTCGTTGTCGGCACGGAAGAACATGGTGAAGAGTTCTTGTTGATCTCGTTCGTTGATACCGATTCCGTTATCGGTGACGGTGATCGTGAAGAGGAGATCGGTTATCCATGCTGAAACCTTGATATTGGTATTGGCCGGGGAGTATCGAATTGAATTCGAGAGAATGTTGGATACGACCTGGCGCGTTCTTGCATCGTCTGCTTCTACGATGGCGTCGGCGTCGTCGTAGGCTAGTTCGATACTGAGGTCTTTCTTCAAAATTGCCGGCATGAAGGCTTCGGTCACTTCATCGAGTATTTGGCGGAGATTGAAGCGGCTATATGCGAGCTGGTAGCTCGAATCGTTCATTGCGGAGAGTTCGAGTAGGTTGCCAAGAAGCTCTTTTAGTTGAGCCGAGTTTCGTTTCATCACTTCGAGTTGATCGAGGTTTCGCTGCGTGAGATTGTCGTCACGGTTTCGGAGAAGAATTCCGGTGAACGCCGAGATCGAGGTGAGCGGTGTCATTAGCTCATGAGTTACAGATGAAAGGAATCGGTCTTTGAGCTGGCCTATTCGTCGAAGTTCGAGCGAATCGACAAGAAGGCGGTCATGCAGTTCTCGTTCGTAGTGAACTTTTTCGCCGTTGGCTTGGAAAATCTTTATATCGGCTACGAAGATGAACATGAGCAGTATCAGGAACACCGTCACGAGACTGAGCATCGTGAAAAGCGAAACAGACGCGCGTGTTTCGGCGATCTGGTGAGTGAGGGTGGTAGTGACGTCGCGTGTGATACCGATTACTCCGACTACATCGTCACCAGATGCTGCTAGCAGCGGTAGGTAGGTTTCAACAACATCGACGTTTGTGGGTGCATCGACGTCTTCCATCACTTGAATCTGGTTGAGATTCGAGGCGATTTGGCCGTTCGATATCGTTACTAAAGCTGGTTCGGGGACGGTTCGTTCGGCGATCAGATCGGCTGACGTGCTCCAGATGGTTTTGCCGCTGTCGTCGTAGAGCGAGATATCGATTACACGAAGTGAGTCGAGGAGTTTTTGGGATTCGATTGAAACGCTGCTGGATAGTGCCGCAGGTTCACTGGACGAATCGACGCCTTGGTCGACGAGAAGTTGGTTTACGAGGCCGGCGATGATCGACGCATCGCGCATCGATTGTTCAGTAGATAGTTCTACGAGGTTTCGTTCGGCGGTTCTGGCGGCGAGAACGTTAAGAGCGAACGCAGCTGATCCCAGTGTGATGACACTGATGACAACGAATAGCGTTGTAAGCCGATACTTGCTCATAATTTCGTATGGAATCTAGTTCGAAGATTTTTAATAAATCGTCGATAGAACTCATCCCACTCCCGATCCCCTCAACACCAGAGTCCGTTCGATCCCATTCCTTATTTCGGTTGCGCGGGTGCGTGCTGCTTTTTATGTGCGGCTCGCTCAAGCGCTTTTACCGATTGGCACCCTGTAGCTTCTGAACCTGCATCTGCGAGGTTGCGTTGGGGCGCGATCAGTCGAAATACCAGTAATTCCACCTACTATCGTGCTTCAACTCCGCGAATTGAAAGCTAGTGCTCGCCGCAAGTGGTGATTGGAGACTGACCCCCGGTGGGTGTGCGAGTAAGCTCTACTAGTTGAACTTAGAGAGAGTTGTGTTTCCGTGTAATGGGAAATTACCTATGAAGGTGAATTTTGGTACGCGGTGCGGACAGATTTGATAGCAGCTACAGTGCGCTCGAAGATTGGATATTGAGGAATTGAAGTTAAGTAGCGAAGCCGTTATTTTCGAACAAGATGGTCATTTGGCGGTTATTACGCTGAATCGACCAAAGGCGATGAATTCGATTAATCCACCGCTCGGGAATGCTCTTCGTGAGGCTTTAGAAGAAGTCCGTGACAACGATTCGATTTGGGTGGCGATATTGACTGGGGCAGGGGATAGGGCGTTTTCGGCTGGCGCTGATTTGAAGTGGCGGTCGGAGAATGAGGATGAGGTCAAAACTCCTGATGCTGGAACCGGTGGCAAGATATTGTCGACAGAATTTGGGTGTTGGAAGCCGGTTATTGCTGCTGTGAACGGATATGCCGTTGGTGGTGGTTTAGAGCTGGCGATTGCGTGCGATTTGATAGTTGCTGCAGAGAGCGCTCAATTTGGTTTGCCTGAGCCACGGCGCGGTTTGATGGCTGATGCAGGTGGGGTTCACGGACTTTTCAGGCAGCTTCCTATCAAGCTGGCGATGGAGATGATTCTCACCGGACAGTTTATTGGTGCTCAACGTGCTGCCGATATTGGATTGGTGAACTGGGTAGCGAGTGACGATGACTTGATGGCGTCGGCTCGCGAGCTTGCTGATTCGATTATGGAGTGTTCGCCGAAAGCGGTTCAGGCGGCTAAGCAGGCTGTCGCTTTAGGTTCGGAATTGACGTTTGAAGAGGCGATGGTTACTGAGTTTTCGATGTTTTCGCAGCTGAAAGAATCGAACGATTTCATCGAAGGGCCGCGAGCCTTTTCCGAAAAGCGCGCTCCGAAATGGGAAGGTGAGTAGGCATGGCTGATAACGGATCTTCTCGGAAGGCTTTGAGCGGAATTCGAGTGGTTGATTTCACTCAAGTGATTTTCGGACCTTCTTGCACGGCTCAGCTTGCAGATCATGGTGCAGAGGTGATCAAGATCGAGCGACCGGGTGTGGGCGATCTTTCTCGACAGTTCGGTCCTTACGTCGATGGCGAGAGCATGCCGTATGCGAGCATCAATCGGAATAAGCAGAGTCTTGCTGTGAACCTGAAATCTCCTCAGGGGATGGAAGCTGTACTGAAGTTGATCGATTCGGCCGATGTAGTGGTTAGCAATTTTCGACAGGGCGTGATGGAATCGTTGGGTTTGGGATGGGACGAGGTCCACGCTCGAAATCCTCGTGCGATTTACGCTAACGGTTCGGGTTATGGGCCTGACGGGCCGATTGGCTCGACTCGCAAGATGGGGCATGATTCGATGGCTCAGGCGATGACGGGCGTTATGCATGTGAACGCTGATTCGAATGGCGTTCCTCGGAGAGCTCCGATTGCTGTTGCTGATATTTCGGCCGGAAGTCTTTTGATGGAAGGCATTCTTCTGGCGTTGATCGAGCGAGGAACTTCTGGCGTAGGTCAGAAGGTTGAAGTTTCGTTGATTGATGCTGTGCTGTGGATGGAGGCGTGGGGCATCGCAACGGTGGCGAACGCTACGGCTGAAGCCGATCATCTTGGGAATCCATTGGATGGCGGCGTTTACATGGCTGCCGATGGCTACATGGTTATTACGGGGCTGTTCAAACCAAACCCGCTGCAATCGATTTGCGAGGTGCTGGGGCTTTCTGATCTTTCACTCGATGATCGATTCTCAAGTGTCGATTTGATGACTGAGAATGGTGCTGAGCTTGAAGCGATTATTCAGGCCGAGGTCGAAAAGCAGCCTAGAGATTACTGGGTGAGCAAGTTCGATGCTGTAGATGTGCTTTGTATGCCTGTGCTGAGTTTGGATCAGACGATTGATCAACCTCAGGTGCTGCACAACGAGATGGTTGTTGAAGTCCCTTCAAATAAGCCTGCCGGGGCTTCGACGGTTGTTCAGCGTCACGTTGGTATCCCAGTGAAATTGGGCTCGACGCCGGGGACAATTAACAGCCCTGCACCGGGGATCGGTGAGAACTCTCGAGAGGTATTAGCTGGAATTGGATACTCAGATGCTGAAATCGATGAAATGGCGACTGCCGGAGTCATTGGAATCGGCTAGAATTCTCCAGCGTCATTCTGAGCGGGCATAGAAGTTCTCGCTCCTTTTTGTTTGTAACCCTGCGCTACCGAATTAGGTAACCCGAAGCTTGTTGATTTTCCGCCGGCGGCTGCGTGCCGATTTTTACCAGATGTTTGCCCTAATGGTGGGTGTGCTGGTGATGACGGCTATCCTCGCTGGTGCGCCGATGTACCTGAGCACGATCGAATCGCTGGGGCTTCGGTCGACGTTGGTCACGCTTTCTGCATCACATCGGAACATGCAGGTTGTTGTTGAACAACTGCCACTAACGAATATTTCGGTTTCGGCTGCAACTGAACGAGTGGACGTGGCGCTGGAAGAACTCGGTGATCTTGTAATTGAAGTGGGGCAGGAATCGCACACTCGCCCGCACTTTTGGGCGTTGGATCCTGACGACATTATTGGCGGTGTGAAGCCTGATCTGGCGATTTTGCACCGTTTTGATGGTTTTATTGATCAGGTGGACATGATCGAGGGTCGTGCGCCTTCATCGACTGTTGAGCAGACCGAGACGAATCTTGTAGCTGAAGTAGTTGTGCCTGCTGATCGCGCCGAACAGTTGGAACTGACTGTTGGCGACGAGATATGGCTTTCGCCGAATCCGAACGACCCTCCGTATTTGATGGCGAAAATCGTTGGATTGTTCCGCCCGAAAGATATGGATGGCGAGTTTTGGTTGGGGTTGGCTCCTGAGGTCTTCGAGCCGGGACGACCTGCACCGGGTGCTAGGTTCATGCTTCCTTTGCTGTTCACAAAGGATGGCTTGTTTGGATCGGTGACCGGTGGTGCGGCTTCGATTGGAACGAACCGTTGGCTTGTTCAGTTAGACGAAGATTTACTTGAACGACAGGGACCTGCGATTACCGCAGATAACGTCGATTCTGTTGGCAATCGTTTGCGACGTGGGCTTCCTGAATCGAAAGCGATCACAGCACTTGAAAATCCGCTGAAGGCGCTTGGACAGAAAATTGCATTTGCACGCATTCCAACTCTGATGATGGGGGGAGTGCTTCTGCTAGCGGCTGGTTACTATTCGATTATGGCGGCTGGTGCGCTGACGGCGCGTCGGCGAGTCGACACATCACGAATGTGGGCACGTGGCTCGGGTCGTAGCCAGCTGGCGGTTATGTTCTCATTCGAATCGTTGATTCTGGTTGTAGCTCCTGCTTTGGTTGCTCCGTTTCTAGCGTTCGGGGTAATTTCGCTGATAGGGCTGATGCCGGAGTATGAGTCGATCAGGCAGGGATTGAGCATGCCGGTTTACTTCACGTGGCAGGCGTTTGTTTGGGCGCTTGTCGGTGCTGCAGTAGTGATGGCGTACATGCAGTGGATGGTGTGGAAGGGCGGAGGAAGAGCGATTGGCGCGGAGCAGACAGCTAGTCGCAAGGTTGAGGGCAAACCGTTCTTCCAGCGTCAGTATTTAGATTTGCTGTTCTTTATTTTTGGTGGCGTGATTCTTTGGGATCTCTCGACTGAATCTTCGGTTGCAACCGCCAAAGAAGGCGGCGAGCAGATCATTACCGTGAACCCTCTTCTGGTGTTCGCCCCGGCTATATTTTTAGGCGTTGCGGTAATGCTTTCGCTGCGAGTGCTTCCACCGGTCGCCAAGCTGATATCAGGGGCGTTATCGCGTCGTGGTCCGGCTTGGGCTCATTTGATTTCAGCACTTTTTGCCAGGGTGCCGCTTACCTATGCTTGGCCGGCTGCGATTCTTGGCATGGCCGCTGGAACCGCCATGCTTTCGGCGACGGTTGCTGCGACTCTTCAGCAGGGTGCTGTCGATCAATCAGGCTATGAGGTTGGCGCAGATCTACGGGTGTTCCCGGTTGATTTGGAGAGCGGATCGAGAAGCTTTGTGCTCGATGATGTGCGTGGGCTTGAAGGGGTGGCGGGCGTTTCCAACGGATTGCGTACCACCGGCGAAGTTCGTATTGGTGGGCAGGGTGCGCCGTTCGAGTTTTTGGCGATAGAACCTGATGAATTTACTGAGATTGGTGTGTTCAGGGCTGACTACGCTGAGAGCAAAATGACGGACATAGTTGGTCGGCTTGGTTCGACTACTTTTGTTGAGCCGTTGCTGCTGCCTGAATCGGCGACACGTGTTGGCTACAGAATGCGTTCTGATGTGATTGAACGGCGTATTCGGGCGAGCATTCGTTTGATCGACGCTGAGGGACTTTCGCATTCGGTGGATCTTGGTTCGGCGACGAGTCACGATTGGCAAGTACGGCTTGGTGAAATTCCAAAAGTGGCTTCACTTCCAGTGGAAGTAGCTGGGTTCACTTTCTTCGAACTCACGCCTGACGAGCTTGGAACTCGGGCGAATATTCAGATCGATGATTTGATGTACGAATCTGCCGGCTCGTCTGACCTTGTAGTTTTGGACGACTTCGATGGTGATGTGACCGAATGGAATCCGCTGGCTTCGTCGGAGGGAACGGATACTTCGACTGCTGGATTTAGTTACAACCGCAGCAGGAACGGTGAATCTAACTCTGATAACGGACTTCAAATCGGACTTGGGATTGGTACTGATCTCGGTGTTCGTGGTGCGGTTCGTAGCGCTTCAGAAGTGGTTCCAATTGTGTTCAGCCAGACGGCTCTCGAAGCGAATAATGTTGTCATCGGCGATAGGACTGTCATTCACGTGTTCGGTCGTTCGGTGCCGGTTGAGATTGTTGGAGTTACCGATTACTTCCCGACTCTCGATCCTGATAAAGGCGGATTCGGGGTTGTCGATGTGGCACAGCTCTGGGCGCATCTGGCTTTGAGTAGTGCGAACTCGGCGGGTGTGGCTCAGGAGATGTTCATTGGGCTGGATGGCTCATCGAGTGAATCGGTAATTGAATCGATTTCAGCTACCGTTGGCGGATTACATAGCGTGGTTGATCGAGAAGAACTTCAGCTTTCTTCTGTAGTAACTCCGCTGGCGGTTGCAGGTTGGCGCGGTGCGTCGATTGTCACTGCGCTGTTGGCGATTGTTCTTGCTGTTCTGGGATTCCTCACGTTCGCTCCGATGCGACCCGCTGGTGATCAATTTAATCTTGCGATATTGCGAGCGATGGGAGTTCGTAAACGTGGCTTGGTGGCCATTAGCTTCATCGAGCAGCTCGTGATTTTGGTGGTGGGTGTTGCGGCTGGTGTTGGGACCGGGTTGGTTATGGCGCGGATTGCGGTTAATACGGCTTCGCAGACCGATTCGAATTTGAACTTACTTCCACCAATTGTGTTCTCGACGAACTGGAATTACGTGGTGGGCCTGATCGTTGCTCTGGCGGCTGTTTCGTTGCTGATGGTGGTTCTCGATTCGATTGCTGTACGTCGAGTGAATGTTGCAGATACGGTTCGTAATTCAGGGAAGAGCGGCTGATATGGGACCACGATCATTCCATGAATTTGTGTTCCGACGCAGCCGTTCGCACTGGCCAATGTTGTCGGTGGTTTCAGTTGGTGTTGTAGCTGCAGTTGTGACGATTGCGGCGAGCGTTATTTACTTCGATTCGCTCGGCGATATCGCTCTGGAACGTGAGATTGCGACTGACAACGGCGCGAGTCACGACATTGTGATTTCGGGTCGAGAAGTGGATGTTGATGCAGCGAGCAACAAGGCTTTGCTTGGGCTTGTTGACACGACCGTTACTGAGATCGCTTCGTCGATTACGACTGATGTGACTCTCGCTTATGGATCGCCAACTCTGTTGATCGAACAGGATGAGAACGTTGATCCAGAAGTAGAGACCGATGAATCATGGCGTGCTGTGATGATGGTCGCTCCGAAGCTGGGCGAGAATTCCGTGCTGACGGAAGGATCGTGGCCTTCGAATGCAGTTGATGAATCGGACTCGGGACAACTGCTAATAGACGTTGCTGTGGATGAAGCTGAGGCTGAGGCGTTCGGTGTCGGCGTTGGCGATATCGTTGTGGTTGCACCGTTCTGGGATGATGTGAACGATTCGATTGCGGTTCGTATTTCCGGTACGTTCGTGCGTGGCGATAACGCCCGCGAGTTCTGGAAAGATTTAGACGAGCAGTTCGGTTTAGATGACACCGATTTGAAATATCTGCCGTTGGTTCCAGATGCTGGAATTTTTGAATCTACGGTAGGGCCTTACTTGCCGGGAATGACGGTTAGGTACTTCTGGCGGTACAACGTTGATTCATCGCGAGTTAAGGCATCAGGTGCGAACAAGCTGCTGATCGGATTCGATGAGATCAGGGCGCAGTTGCAATCGAAGATAAGCAACTATTCGCAAGATATTCCTCTTCAAGATGTTTTAGCTCGAAACCAGCAGCAGACGTTCTTTAGTCGGTTGCCTATGACGGTTGTGTTCTCGGTAATTGCGGCGGTTGTGCTGTATTTCGTAGGCACGATGTCGATTCTGATGGTCGAGACACAGACCAGCGATATCGCACGTTTGCGTACTAGGGCAGCGACGGTTCGACAGGTAATTGGCGCATTCGTTATTGAGGGTGCGGTTGTGGCGTTGCTTGCGATATTGCTGGCGCCGCCGATTGCTGCTTTGCTGGTGAAATGGATCGGCGTTATTCCACTGTTTGAAGCGTTGAATGGTGGAAACCCGCTTCCTGCAAGCCTTGGCCAGTCGGCATATGTCGTTTCGATTCTTACGGGTTTGGCTGGCTTCTTTGCGATGGTGATTCCGGCTTCGATGGCTGCGAAGAAAACGGTGGTAAGCAGTGTTCGGGATTCAACACGGCCTGCGGCGCAGAGCGCGATGCAGAAGTACTACCTCGACGTGGCTTTGCTCGGTTTGTTGCTGATGTTTGCGTCGCAACTGACAAGCGAGGGATCGTTCGTTGATGTGCCGGGGGTTGGTGCGGCTTCGGTCGACAAGATCAACGTTGCGATGCCGGCACTTGTGCTGGCATTTGGTGGGTTCGTCGCTCTCAGAGCGTTCCCGGCGTTGGTTGAAGTTGTAGCACGGCTTACTTCGCTGCCATGGATTTCGAAATTTGTTTCTCCGGCGATTACTTTGGTTTTGTGGCAGATGGCTCGAAACCCGAGGCACTACTCTCGACTTTCATTGTTGATGATTCTTACTGCAGGTCTTGGTGTGTTCGCTTCGAGTTTCGCGGGAACGCTGGATGTGAGTGCTGCCGATCGAGCCAGGTATCAGTCGGGCGCTGATTTGCGAGTGAACGGTGTTTCGTACACGAACCGGGTTCAGGCTGGCGAGACGTTCAGGCGTATTGCAGGTACTCCGGGTGTTGAGTCGGCGGCACCGGCTTTCAGGGCCGTTGGAGTCGATCTGACTGCCGATGTTGGTAGCACGTTTACGTATCTTGGAGTGGATCCGGGGCCTATGTCGGGAATTGCTTGGTCACGCCCTGATTTTGCTTCGACATCACTTGATGAGCAGATGAGTAAGCTGACCGAATCGAGAACTGGAATTCCGATTCCTTCAGACGCTCGATGGATTAGTTTGAAGGTACGTCCAACTGTACGGCGCGCAGATTCGAGAATTTCTGCCCGAGTAAGTGATTCGACCGGCAGATTATTTACGCTGAATATTGGATCACTGTTGCCGCGTCCTTCGGCTGGAAGGCCGTTCACTTGTGACGTCGCTCAGGTTCATTTGCCACCAAACTGGTGCACGATCGCTGGTTCGGTTCATGATCTCGATTTCACAGGTGTGAATCCTGTTCCGCCATTGCGGCTGGAGTTTATTGGTGTTGGCTTGCCGAACGTTGAACGGGGTCGGTTTAGTCGAACAGAGCCGCCGTTCCTCGACGCAGGTTCAGTCGAGATTGATGAGCTTTCATTTGTGTTGGAAAACGGCGATACGCAGGTCATCGAGGAGTTCAATGAGGACTCTTCTTGGATGACTGTTGAGCCGGGATTGAACCAGTACGGTGCACGTCTTGAGCCGCTGTTCACCAAGCCTGAGACTATTGAAGAAGCTGAAGGTTTCGAACCACAGGATCAGGGCATTGCTGTGATGACGTGGAACCCGGTTATTGTGACGCAGCTTCGAGGTGTGACCGTTGGTTCTGAGAATGCACCGATTCCCGTAATCGCCAGCACTGGTTTCATGGACCGCGGCGGTTATGAGGTTGGCGAGCGGATCAATGTTGATATTCAGGGGAATGGTGTGCCTGTGCGTCTAGCGGGCGTTACCGATTACTTCCCAACCCTAGATCCCGAATTTTCCACTTTCGTGGTTGGTGATATTCGTTCGACATGGATGGCGTTGAATGCGAATCGCATGCGGAACGCTGAGCAGGCGAACGAGGTTTGGATTGAGACGGGTGATACTGCGCCATCTGAAGTTGGTAACTCGATGCGGGGCAGGACGGCAACTCCGCCTTCACTGATCGCTCAAGATCAGTTGCTGCGTGATGCTGCTGTTGATCCGCTGATATCTGCTGGTTGGCGTGCGTTGCTGGCGATTGCGTTTGCGACTGTGCTTGCGGCTAGTGCTGTTGGTTTCTTGGTTTATTCGCAGGTGACGTTTGCTTCGCGTATGACGGAGTATGCGGTTGTGCGCACGCTGGGTCTTACGACCAAGCAGGTTCTTGGTCTGGTAACTCTGGAACTATTGATGGTTTTGGTGCCTGCTGTTTTAGTGGGTGGTTTGTTGGGTATGCGCATGGGCGCGACGATCATTCCATTCCTTGTTACATCGGGTGAAGGTGTGCGAGTTGTGCCGCCTGTAGTGCTTGATGTTGATTGGAAATCGGTCGGTGTGCTGGTCGGCGTAGTTGGTGCGATTTTCTTGGCGATATCGATTGGTTTGATCTCGTCAGTTCGCAAAATATCCCCCCCGAGGGTGATGCGAATGGGCCAGAGTTAGCGAATCCTGTGTTGGGTCGACGAGCGTTTCGTCGATAAATATGGGCTATATTCGTTTTCGTGGAATCATTACTTTCTGTAGAAAATCTGACGAAGCAGTACAAGGGCGTTGTAGCACTCAACAACGTCAGCTTCGAAATCTCCGACGGTATTACCGGAATTCTTGGTGAGAACGGTGCTGGTAAAAGCACGACCATCAAGATCGTTTTGGGGTTGCTTGAAGCGACTTCTGGAACGGCCAAGATACTTGGTGAAACCGCTTCGGAAAATATCAACATACGGTCGAGGCTCGGCTACATGCCTGAGCACGACTGTTTACCGGTAAACGTTTCAGCTGCTGAGTTTTTGACTCATATGGCTGAATTGAGTGGTTTACCACCGTCACACGCTCGATCCCGCGCTGCCGATACATTGAGGCACGTTGGGTTGTTCGAAGAGCGCTATCGCTCGATGGGCGGCTATTCAACGGGTATGAAGCAGCGGGTGAAGCTGGCTCAGACTTTGGTTCATGACCCGGCGATTGTTTTGTTGGACGAACCGACAGCGGGATTAGATCCTGCGGGTCGTGAAGAGATGCTCGATTTGGTGCGCAAGACGCATCGCGAATTTGGCATCAGTATTTTATTTTCGTCTCACCTTATGGCCGACGTTGAGCGCACTTGTGACCGAATTATCGTGTTGCGGGGCGGGCAACTTATTCAGTCGGGCGAAGTGAAGAGCTTCACGGAAGAGACTGAGACTGTCTACATCGAGGTCGACACTAACAAAGAGAGCTTCATCGCCGCGCTGGAGACGCGTGGGGTTGATGTGACCGACGACGGTGGCGGCATTTACGTTGAGGGATCGGACGAATCGGTTTACGACCACGTTCGAGATGCTTTGGTTGAGACCGAAGCCCCACTTCGAAGAATGGGGCCTCGTCGACGTGCGTTGACTGAATTGTTCGAACGTGAAGGCGATGATTTCTCTGACATGCCTGGAGGAGTGAAGTAATGACAACTCCAGATCAATCGCTGCATGTGGAGCGAAAACCCGAAGGCTCTAAGAAAGATGCCGAAGGCACGGTTTTCGACATCGGCTATCAGCACTATGATGGTCCTCGTGAAGGTCGTAATCGTGCTCGACTATCTGTCTATAAAGAAGGGCTCAAGATTTCGCTTGGGCTTGGACGTGGCGTTCGAGCCAAGGTTTTGCCGTGGCTGTTTATCGGCGTGCTTACGCTGATCGGTGCGGGTATGGCGTTCGCGGCGATAACGATTAATCGACTTGCCGGTGATGGAACTGCTGAAGCGGTTGGATTACCTTCGCATTCCGACTTCTATGGGATCGCTTCGATTCTGATGTTCATTTTCGCTGCGATTAGTGCACCGGAATTGTTGTGTCCGGATCGGCGGGATGGAGTGATCAATCTCTATCTAGTGCGCCCGCTAACTGGTTCTGACTACATCATCGCTCGGTGGGGATCGTTCATGACGATCATGCTCATCGTTGCGTGGTTGCCGCAGATCATTTTGATGACGGGTCTTACGATGGGGGCTGAGGTGCCTGCCGATTATCTGAAAGATAACTGGCTAGATATTCCGAAATTCCTGGGTGCGGGAGCGGCACTTGCCGTTTATTCAGGGACTATCGCTTTGCTTGTTTCTGGGTTCACCACGAGACGTGCTTACGCATCGGTATTCATGGTGGGGCTGTTCACAATTTCGACTCCGTTTACGTTCGGGCTGGCTCAAGAATTGGGCGGGACCGCTGGTAAGTGGCTTTCGATGTTCAATTTGAGCAATATTCCGATGCACGTGAACGATGCGATTTTCGATTCGGTGAGCGGTGTGACAACTGACGCCCCCGCAGGTGAATTCGATACATGGATTCTTGTTAGCTGGTTCTTCTTGTGGACCGTGGTTCCTGCTGGCTTGTTACTTATGAAATATCGGAGGTTGTCGGTATGACCAACTCCGATATTCAGAACGCTTCTGGTGCTAGCCAGGAAGCTGTAATCAAGGTTGAGAATGTTTCTCGCTGGTTCGGAAACGTGGTTTCAGTGAGCGATGTTTCGTTCGAGATCAAGCCTGGTATTACTGGATTGCTTGGACCGAACGGTGCGGGCAAAACTACGTTGCTTCGAATGATTACCGGATTGGCCGATGTATCTGATGGCAAAGTGACGGTATTCGGCGAATCGGTTCGGAACAATTCGGCGCTTTACTCTCGGATCGGCGTTATGTCGGAGCATGAGACTGTTTATCAGTTCATGAAGGGCCGAGATTTCGTCAAAATGATGGGCGAGCTGCGAGGCGTAAAGGATCTTGATAACGCTGTAGATAAGGCGATCAATTTGGTCGATTTGTCAGATGCTGCGTATCGTCCGATGGGAACGTATTCCCGTGGGATGCGTCAACGAATGCGGCTTGCTGCGACGTTGGTTCACGAACCAGATATTTTGCTGCTGGATGAACCGTTGAATGGGGCAGATCCTCGTCAGCGTGTGCACTTTCAAAATCTACTTTTGAGCTATGCGTCGCAGGGCAAAACGGTTGTGCTTTCTTCGCACATTCTTGAAGAAGTTGAACAGCTCGCCGACACGGTTTTGTTGATCGTGAACGGGAAGCTTGCGGCATCGGGTGATTTCCATGCTATTCGGGCTGCACTCGACGACAGGCCGTATCACGTCCGGGTCATATCCGATTCGCCTCGTGATTTGGCGTCGGAGCTGGTGAAGCTTGAAACGGTTGATGCGGTGAATGTTGATCCTGAGGGCGCAATTGTTGTGCTGAGCAGGAACGTTAGAGATTTACAAATTGAGCTTCCGCGATTGGCCAAATCGGCTGGTGTGCGGGTGCGACGTGTCGAGCCACTAGACGATTCGCTTGAAAGCGTATTCGGATACTTGGTGGAGGGTTAACCGTGGGCTCTGTATACAAACTCACATTCCGCCAGCTTTCGGGTCGATGGCGACTAATCATTACGCTGCTTTTGACGGCTTTACCTGTTGTGATGGGTGTCACGTGGCGATTGATAGAAGGCGACAGGTTTCCTGATGCTGATTTTCAGGATATTGCGCTAAATGGGATGCTCTCGGGGGCAATAATTCCGTTGGTTGCGTTGGCGATTGCTAGCGCAGCGTTTTCAAATGAAATCGAAGACAGAACGTTGGCGAATCTGACGTTATCGCCGATCCCTCGGTGGAAGATCGTTTTGCCGAAGTTGCTTGGGGCTATGACTGTTTCTGGTGCGTTCTTGGTGACCAGCGCTTTCATTACTTCGTTCATTGCCTTTTCGGGCGATATGGAAGCGGTGATGGCGATAACTGCAGGTGCTGCAGTGGCTGTTGCTTTGTATTCGTCACTATTTCTTTGGGCCGGATTGATGACTACCCGAGCTATCGGGTACGGCCTGCTTTATGTCTTCCTCTGGGAAGGGATGTTTGCGGGGTTGGTGTCTGGTGTTCGCTTCTTGAGCATCCGTCACTATTCGTTGACGGTGATGCACCGATTGGATGAACGAATATTCACCGGAGGCGAGCATTTGAGCAACGGTGTTGTTATCGGGGCGTCGGTTGGGGTGTTTGTGATCTTCTTGGCGCTGTCGATACGCAGGCTACGTCGTATGGACGTGCCTTAGGGGCGTTATGGCTCCGGGCGTCATCGGATGACTTGGTCGCTAGCTGCAATCTACCCAACCCCTAACCCCTTCCCGAAGGAAGGGGGACAGCGGCAAGTGCGTTAGTCGCACTCGTCGTCGGACGACTCGGCTCTGAGCTGCAATCTGGCGTTAGTCGCGCTCGTCATAGGATGACTCGGCTCAGCTGCAATCTCCCCCTCTAGCTCCCCCGGGACGGGGGAGGACTGTTAGGGCCGAACGAGGGTTAGCTTTGGCCTGCTAGGTCGCCGTCGATTGGGAGTGTGATCTGGAAGCAAGTTTTGCCGGGTTCTGAGAGCACGGTGATGTTTCCACGGTGCTTGTGAACGATGATGTTGTAGGTGATATCGAGCCCGAGGCCGGTGCCTTTGCCGGGTTCTTTCGTTGTGAAGAACGAGTCGAAGATTCGGTGTTGGATTTCTTCCGGAATTCCGGGTCCGTTGTCTTCGATTTCTACAACTACATCTTGCTCTGAACTGTAGATCCTCACCTGTAGTTCGCCATAGCCGCCAAGTGCATCGGCAGCGTTGTCGATGATGTTGGTCCAGACCTGGTTCAGTTCGCTTCCGTACGCCTGAATTGTTGGCAGATTTTCGGCGTATTGACGATGAACCGTGATGCCCTGTTTTAGCTTGCCTCGAAGCATTAGCAACGTTGAATCGACACCTTCTGAGACGTCGATGGTTTGCACAGGAGCCTGATCGAGATACGAGTAGGTTTTGAGCGAGCCGACGATGTTGGATATTTGGCCTGATGCCTGTCCAACCTCGGCAAGTAGACCGCTTACACCGGCCGATTTACTAGCGAGGATCGCTACTGCTGGGGCCGCTTCACTTCCGAAAGTTTCTTCAAGAGAATCGAGCTTGGCTTTGGTGAAGCCAGCGTTTACGAGATCGGGTCCGATCTGCCATGCGTCTTCGATAGCTCGTTCTTCGAGCCAGCTCTGAAGTTCATATTCGAGATCGCTTCTATCAAGCGGGTCGATCTCGGGCGGGTTGAGCGCCAGTTCGCCGACTTCGGTTAGAAGTGCGGAAAGGGAGTCTTCTTGAACAGGAGATAGTGCGAAGCCTGCAATGGCGCGCTGGGATTTGGCGTACGACTCGACAGAGTCGGTTAGTTGCGCAGCGCCGCGTTTTACGGCTGCGGCAGGGTTGTTTAATTCGTGAGCAACTCCAGCGGTGAGCGTGCCGAGCTGAGCCATGCGTTCGCTTTGGCGTAGTAAGCCTTCAGTGGAGCGCATTCGTGCGACGACGATATCGAACATGGCGCGGGCAAACGAGGAGCTTTGATCGAGGAGTTCGTCGAATGTTGCCTTTTTGATAGCGAGAAGAGTGGTCGCTGATCCGGCTCGTGCTCCTGCCATACGGGGAGATTCTGACCTGCCCCCGATAGCGTTACCACTTATTATCTCGGATTTGCGACCAGCTGAAGCTTA
>JABIHL010000173.1 GCA_018649665.1 Chloroflexota bacterium
AGTGAAAAGCCGCTCGAAGCTGGTGTAGAGACTCGGAAGTAGTTTTCGGATTCTCGGCGTAAGCGGAATCGAATGAACTTTCGAGATGGCTGCGACCAGCTGTTCCGACCAATCGAAGAGATCATGTGGAACCAAGCTTGGTTTGCCATCGATGAACGAGGTCACGATCGTGCGATTGCCCATGATGTTGGTTGCTTTTTTATCGAGAATTAGCGACGGTGCTGCGACATCGTTTTTGCCAAGCAATTCGAGTGTGGCGGCTTCAACGGTTCCGGGGTGCAGTTCATCATTTTCATGCCAGGGTCCGTATTGCCTAACCACTATTTTGGCAGTTTCGCCTGTGCTTCCGTTTCTGTCGGCAGCACTGAATTCAAGTACGTCCATTCGGCAAGAAATACCGCCTACCAGACGGCGTGTCGAAACAACTTGGGCTGAGGAATCGATAGCACGGGCAATAAGCTCGAACTGCTCTGGCGTCGGTTTCGGGGCTAGCTCTCGTAACTCAGGCAATCGAATCGAATTCCTTTAGCAATTTCTTGATGTGACTAGAGTGGGACCGCCTGATCTCGTCTGCGTTCATTTTTCGCATACCCAGCTCAGCGTAACCCTGCGCCCATGGACCGACGTCAGGCAGCGGAATCGCCGATGCCATCATCTTCCAGAACAGCAAGTCGGTAACAGGCTTTCCTGAAACCTTTTCATAAGTTTCTATGAACACATCCTCAATGTCGTAGCCGGTGTACGCAGCGTCCGATAGGAAGTAGCCGACATCATCGCTCGGCACACCCAGCGAGGGCCACTCCCAATCGACAATCGCCAACAGTTGGGCGGCCTTCCAGATCATATTTCCGGGCCATAAATCGTTGTGGATGATTCGCCGTTCTGAAATATCGACGTTTGGCCAGAGCTTTCGCATTGCGTTCCACAACTCGACACCCAAATCGTGCTTTGCGAACCGGCCGGGCGGCTTCTCAGCACTCATCCATTTTTGAAGAGACTCGATATGAGATCGCGGGAGCGATTCGAGTTCAGGAAGAACCTCGGAAGTATGGATTTTCGCCATGGCAGTAGCGATCTGTCGCGCCCAATCATGCAGATCAGCGGGTCCGAGATTCGGCATGCCGTTTATGTAGGAAATCACGATTCCAGGACGACCGAAAATCTCGCCGGCTTCTGCTTCATCGAGTATTGGCTCTGGCGCGGGGACGTTGTTCGCTTTGAGCGCGGCGAGAACTCGTGATTCCCCGAGCGGACGCTTGTCGGTCGAGGGATCGTCTTTCACCCAATATTGCCGAGTGACAACCCTGAGCGATTCACCATCACCAATCTCATATTCCAGCACATCCATACGGCACCCAAGACCGCCAAGTAGTTTGTGGGTAGAAACAACAGTCGCGTTAGGATCGATCGCTCTAGCGACCTGCTCGAACTGCGAAGGGGTTGGTGCTGGTGGAATCGGCATGACGAACGCTATTGTCCCCTAGCCCACCTCGATTACCAGCCCAAAAAGTGACTAGTCACCAAACGAAGCGCTGGCTTCGGCGATAGATTTGAACGCTCCATCGGCAACGGCGCCGCAAAGCGCAGCACCGATCGCAGCTTCTTCGTTGTGCCGACCCAGTTGCAGCGACATACCAAGCTCGGCTTCAATCGATTCTCTGAGCACCGGATTTAGCTTGAGTCCGTTCCCTGAACCAACAAGCACTGAACGTTCGCCCGCACCCAGCTTCGCCGCCTCCCTATAAGAGTCAGCTAACTGACCCGCCATCGCCTCGAAGAGCGCACGTGCCATGTGTCCGGGGGTGAACGTACCCGGAGTGATCTCGCGGATCGCTGCCTTCGCCAGAGGGTTACTACGGGATCCCGTGAATAGTGGATCGACCACTACGCCTTCGGATCCGGCAGGAACCTTGCTGGCTAGCTCGACCAACTTGTCGTACAGCACATCGGGATCGAGTTCGTATCCTGCAATCGCCCGACTGGCACTGTTGAAGAAATCTCTGAGCGTGCGGAAAGTGCGA
>JABIHL010000174.1 GCA_018649665.1 Chloroflexota bacterium
CTACAAGACCAATTTCGATCGTGTACTGGTCAATTGCCGTAGCTTCCAAGAAGATCGCAGCGAAGTCACCACCGTCACCATATGTGGATTCAGGGTTAGTCGTTGCGTTCGAGCGGTTGAACCACTCGACGAGCTCGGCAGCGTCAAGCTCACCGAAGTCTTTGTCTTCATAGCCGATAGGGCTTTGGAATTTCAGACCCTTTTTGAGAGTCATTCGTGCACGTGTACCAGCAGCGTCAATGTCCCATGTGTCCACAAGGAACGGAGTCATTGGGTTACCGTTTTGGAAGTTGAAGAGTGACTCTTCAATACCACCAATTTGGTTCGTTGCTGATGTGCGGTAAGGGCCTACATAGCCAATACCATATACAGATTCAAGAGTTCGGAATGCCCGAACGACTGAACCTTCAGGGCCACCCATTGCACTGTCAGGTGCTTTGGTAGCTACTGCTGCAGCCTGTGCCACTGTTGCGGCTGGGGCTGCGGCGTCTGCAGCATCACTGGTACCACCACTAGCAGCAGGCTTTGCTGTAGCCGCTGGGGCTGCAGTAGCTGCTGGAGCAGCAGTAGCAGCAGCGCCACCACCACTAGATGTGCCGCTGTCACCATCGTCGCTGTCACCGCCACAGGCGATTGAAGCAACAAGGAACAAGCTTGCCAGTGCTAAAAACACCGGTGCCCATCTCTTGTTCAAACTAAGATCCATGCTATTTCCTCCGAAAGGCCAAATAAGAAAGGAATGGTTTTCAAAAGAAAACCTACCTCTTCTATCACCAGAGTCTGCCCGGCGACGCTAGTGAAAGGAAAACCTTTCAACTCGTTGCCAGCCGTGCTCCAGCTTAGTAATTGCCTTGTTACGCGGTGTTTGAATAATGAAAATCTATCCAATCCCACCATCGTAAGCAGCCGCGAAATATACACGCATGATATGAAAAGTCAACGTCCACTAACGTAGTTTTAACACGGTTCACGGTAAGTGCAAAACATCGTCGCTATTACTACCACCGCGCATCTCCTGTGGGTAAACTTCCGATGCCCAATTTCAATTTCCACCTCCATATCCGCCTCGGGTTTAAAGAACGACTCCAGCGGATCGAGACTCCAAATGCCCTTTAACACAAGCTTCAGCGTCAAGTCAGTCGAGTCGATTCACCTAGTCTTCAAGAACTCTGCATCTTACTGGGAGACTTACAGAGCGAACGAAGGCGATCGCCAAACCGAACGGTTCGAGTTCAAGCAAGGATGGCAGACCGTCTATGCACTCAACATCGAAACTCCCCTCGTAAAAGTAACCCTTTCTGATGGAACAGTGGGCTGGGGTGAAGCGAACGCCGGAATCGGGCCAGAAGTGGTAACTCTTATAGTGAACGGCATCCTTGCTCAGATGATCGAAGGGCAGGAATACGAGAATCCCAGAGCCCTGTGGGATTTCCTATACGACACGCAGCGCGGGCGGGGGTACTCGTCTGGATACTGGCTCGATGCGCTAGCGGCGATCGACATCGCAGTGTGGGACGCCATCGGTAAGCGTGAGCAATCTCCGGTAGCCGCGCTACTCGACCCGAATCCAAGAAGCCAGTTCGATGTGTACTTGTCAGGCGTTCGCCGGGCTACTCTCGACGAAAGAATCGAGCACGTAAAAACTTGGATGGACACAGGCCTTCGTGGAGCAAAAATATTTCTTACAGGCGACGTCGAGGCCGGAACCACTGAGCTCGACGGACTAATGGCAGGCGCTCCAGATCTTGAGCAGTGGATGGTCGACACCTTATGGATGGGCACGCACGAATCTGCTGAAGTAGGGAAATTGGAATACGGCAAGCGAAAAGTCCGTTTCTTCGAGTGCCCGCTCCAACCGGAAGATCTTATTGGTCATCAGGAACTCGTTAAAAAACCGGGTGCCGACATCGCGCTGGGCGAACACTTCAGGTCGCGATACCAAATGGAGCAATGGGTGCAACAACCCCGAGCTCTCGACGTGTACCAGCCTGATATCGGACGAACCGGTTTCACCGATTACATGGCTCAAATGGACATCGCCGCTAAGGCTGGAATTAAGACGACCCCGCACATGGGTACCGGTGTTTCGGTGTTCCAGGCTGCGACTCTTCAGTGCGCCGCGGTTGCCCCGCCGGACTACCTTCAGGAATTCCAGGGCGGTCTATCAGACCGTCTCGACAAAGCGTCGGATTCAGCGTGGAGTTACGCCGATGGTGGGTTCACACTTCCCGACCGACCGGGAATAGGCGTTGAAATCAACGAAGCGTTGCTCGAACCGTTCATCGTGAAGCACTAGAACACAGAGTTTTTCGAACGGCAGTCGAGTTACAACAAGCCAAATTCCCAGAATCAAGCGATCTCTAACCAATCGATGATGACTTGATTCCCTTGCATGCTGCTCTCGCACGCATTGCACGTGCGAGGCGCGAGCTCTCGCGCGCGCGCGCGTACCCGAGTCCATAGCTTCACTAGCATCCGCTATATCAGCGCGCAATTTCCAGTGACATATTGGATATTCCAAATTTACCCATCCCGGCGGGTCACGACTCGTCAAGGAAACAGTCCTGTCAGAAAACACCGCAAATACGGCTGAGTCGAAGACTTCTGATGAATCAGCCATACCCGCTCCGAGTTCGAGCTCAGGCGGCGCATTTAGCGTTCTGACGATCCGTGACTATCGCCTACTGATCCTGTCGAACCTAGCAACTTTCGCTGGCTACCAGATCCGGAACATGGCACAGGCTTGGATCGTGCTGGAACGCACTGATTCGCCAATGCTAATGGGCCTCGTAAACGCAATGCCCGGAATAGCGATCATTTCTATCTCGCTAATCGGCGGTGCATTGGCCGATAGAACCGAACGGTGGCAATTGCTCTGGCGAACCAAACTCGTCATCACTTCGATGGCATTCCTCACCGCTGTCCTGCTTACGACCGACCTGTTCGAGTGGTGGCACCTGATTCCAATCTCACTTGTTACGGGATCAATGTTTGCCTTACACAATCCAACGAGTCAGGCATTCGCGGTTGATGTAGTAGGTCGAGAACGACTTATTTCGGCTTCCAGCCTCAACACCGGAATATCCATGACAGCGACTATCGCCGGTCCGAGCATTGGCGGCATTTTGCTGTTGCTTGGTCAAGACATGGCGTTCTATGCCCTAGCCGGTTTATACGGTTTTTCAGCACTGATGATTTTCTTCGTGAAAACTCGGTACGTACCCGTACCCAGTGGCAGAAATATGATTTCCGACATCAAGGACGGACTAGCGTATTCATACCGAACGCCGATCATACGGGCATTGTTGATTATTGGTTCGAGCGCTCTTTTTATGGGTACGTACCAGCCGGCAATTCCGGTAAAAGTTCAAGATGAACTTGGGCTAGGTGAGTTCGGGTACGGAGTGATTCTTGGTCTGAACGGAGTCGGTGCACTAATCGGATCGGCAGTCCTGTTCGCCCTGAGTAAAAGAATACGTAAAGGCTATCTGCTGATATCTGCACTCCTGTTGTTCAACGCTTCGGTAGCACTTTTCGCAGTCGCACCAAACGTCATCGTGACTGGTATTTCGATGATTACGCTTGGATTAGCGTTTTCCGGTTGGATGATTTCCGTTCCTGTGCTTCTGCAGACCACTGCATCTGAGGAAATGCGTGGCCGTGTGATGAGCCTGTACTTCATGGTCGTGCTTACTCATCAGCTTGGCTGGATCATTGGTGGAATCGGAATCGAAACGATCGGAACCGCACCGACACTGTTCCTTGGGATAGTTGGTGGCTTGACCGTCGCAGGTTCAGCAATAATCCTGACGCCAGCAGTTCGAAAAGCTCGCTAACGACTTCGCTTCACTGATTTTGGCCACGGCATGACAAAATCACGCCGATGGCAAAATCCACACACGCTGAACCGGCAGTTACGCAGGATGAAATATCTGGTGACTCGACGCGTAGTGCAGGATTTAACCCATTCAGCGTTCTGCGCTTCGGCGACTATAAGTTCGTGTGGTCTTCAGAAGCGCTCAGCCTATGGGCGATCGAAATGGAGATCATCGTTCTGGCGATGTTCGTCCTTAGCGATACCGGCTCTCCGCTACTCGTAGGGCTAATCGGTGCTCTCAAATTCGCAGGCACGTTGCTGGGCCCGCTCTACGGATTAATGGTCGATCGGTTCGACCGCAAGAAGTTACAAGTCTGGGTGCGGGCATTCGGTGCAGCTCTAGCAATCGCTCTAACGATTCTCGTTTTCACCGATACTCTCGAACTGTGGCATGCCTACGTAATCGTTACTGCAGGCAGCATGGTTCGCATGCTCGATCTGGTTTTGGTTCAAGCACTGACTGCCGATGCTGTTCCGGCTCACTCGCTTCACGGCGCAATCGGACTTTCTCGTTCGACGTTGGACGGCGCACGGGTGGTCGGATCAATTGCCGGTGGAACGATTTTTGCGACGCTTGGTCTTGATTGGGCGTACCTAGCAATCACGGTTCTTTACCTGTTGGCAACCCTCGCTTCTCTTAAGGTCACATCAAGGGTCGTGGCTAACACGGTCCACTCCGAAAGCATTCGAACCGGGCTACGGGAGGGATTTCGTTATGTCCGACAAAGCGAAATGCTGCCCGGGCTGATCTTCTTCTCGTTCCTTATCGAATTCACAGCGTTCCCGATCGTTAACGGATTAATGACGGTTATTGGCGACGAGCTGTTCGATCTAGGCGGTACCGGAATCGGTCTATTGGCAGCGGCTGCATCAATAGGTGCACTCATGGGAGCGTTGGCAATCGGCCTTCGACCAAACGTAAGTAACCCAGCGCGAATAGTGATAATCGGCTCGTTGATATGGCACGTACTGATGCTCACTCTCGCGCTCGTACCTACGCTTTGGCTGTTCGCCCTAATACTCGTTTTGTGGGGTTTCAGCGGCGGTGCAACGTTCGTAGCCATGGTGGTCGGATTGCTTAGGGCAGCACCAGCAAAAACACGAGGGCGCGTGATGGGAATCAGATCGCTCGGCATTTACGGTTTGCCACTTGGGCTTCTTCTTGGAGGGTGGATATCGGAAGATATTGGCTCAGCAGCGATGATCGGAACGCTGGGTGCGATTGGATTAGTCGCTACCGTATTTGCAGCTGTTAAATGGCCTGCATTGCTCCATCAATCAACCCGATCATCGCCTACCGCAGATTCTCCTGCGACCAGTAGCTCAGCCAACGACTCAGCCACCAATTCAAAATGAATCTTCCCGATTTCTCATACGCAATTCCCAAGGCCGTAGCTATGGACTTGGATGAGACAACTCTCAACTCGAACGCCCGGCTCGACGAGCGTACGCGCACTGCTCTGCACGAAGTTCACGCCGTTGGCATACCGATGGTTATCGCCACGTCGCGCCCAGAACGAGTGCTGCCAACGCTGGTTGGCGACGACATTCTCGAAATCACTTCAATAGTTCAGATGAACGGCACGATCGCACAAGGCAAATCAGGTCTAACCGGATCCCTCAAGCGCGAAATGAATTTAGAAGATGCCGAGGTCTGTTGGCGGCTGGCGAATGAACACGCGCCGTGGGCACGGATGACGCTAGAAATCGACGGTGACCAGTTCGCGGTCAATCACGACGATGACATAAACCAACTATGGGCATTCAACATGGCAACGCCCACCATGGTCGTGTCGTTCGAAGAAGCTTTACGACTCGGACCAGTGAAGGTTTCGATCAACGGTCTGAATCAAAACTTAGAAAACCTTGCGAACATGTTGCAAAGCGAACTTTCAACTGAAACAGGTGTGATTCGAGCAGCGAGAGTGCAATTCCTAAATATCGTTCCCACACAGGCAAGTAAATCTGGTGCGGTTGCCGATCTACTGGAATCGGCGAACATTCCACTTACCGACGTACTTTCATTCGGAGACGACTTCGTCGATATCGATCTCATACGCGACTGCGGATGGTCGGTAGCAGTCGCAAATGCAATTCCAGAAATCAAGTCGCTCGCGAAATACGAAACCGCCTCCAACGACGATCACGGTGTCGCCATCGTGCTCGAAAAACTCGTCGCCGCAATAAAGTAAATGAGATTCCGACCAAAAGCGGCAGATGTACTCGCCGATGCCCAGTTTCGTGC
The DNA here is from genome assembly GCA_018649665.1 of Chloroflexota bacterium. Taxonomy (GTDB): domain Bacteria; phylum Chloroflexota; class Dehalococcoidia; order Lucifugimonadales; family Lucifugimonadaceae; genus Lucifugimonas. The sequence continues at coordinate 6,123 of JABIHL010000174.1, forward strand.
CCTCGTCATTAGCCAGGCGACGTTCGATCTCGGCATATTCATGCGTGGCACGGCAAGCTCGTGGGTAGTCTTTGAACTAACGCAATCGCAGTTGTGGATCGGACTCGTAGCAGGCGTACGCGCCATCCCGATTCTCGCCTTCGCATTAATGGGCGGAGTGATATCCGATCGATTCGGACGAAGAAACCTGATGATCGGCGCCGGAGCGTTAATCGCCGCGGCATCTGCTGCCACAGCGATCCTGATCTCTTCGGAACTACTAGTCGCATGGCACATGATCGCGGTTTCGGTGATCGGAGGCATTGGCGGTGCACTATACGGACCCGCGTTCTACGCTTTGATCGCCGACATTGTGAAATCAGACCGGCTCGTAAACGCGAACGGCATCCTGGCAGTCGCTCAAACCACCGGCGAAATGCTTGGACCGATGATCGTCGGTTTCGTAATTGCTGCTTCTGGTGCACATACCGTCTACTGGCTCGTCGTTGGAGGGAACGTATTCGGACTATTGCTTCTCTTACGAGTACGCGAACCCGACCGACCCGTTACCGCCGATGGTGAAACAAAGCCATCATTTGCCAACCAGCTCGTAGAGGGTCTCAGATACGCACGAGATACACCGCCGCTTCTATGGCTCACGCTGCTCGTAATAGCCCAAAACCTATTCGGTGTGGCGATCTTCGCCCTTATGCCCGTCTACGCAGAAGACGTGCTCGATATTGGCGCAGCCGGATTCGGAATTATGGGGGGAGTCTTCGGTGCCGGAACGCTGATAGGCGCCATTTACGTTTCGCTGTACGGAATTCATCGTCGGCACGCCTATGTGATGGTCATCATGGGAAGCGTTTGGGACGTCGGTATGGTCGTATTTGGATTCTCACGCTCGGTTCCTCTAAGCCTCGGCGTACTGTTCGCCATGGGACTTATCTCAATGCCGTGGGTGACTTCTGTGTTGACCATGTTCCAGCAGGCGGCAACAGAGAAAATGCGCGGTCGAGTCATGAGCCTTTATGTTCTAGCGATGAACACGTTCCCCCTAGGTTGGCTGTTTGGCGGAGCTGTCGCTGAATGGCTCGGCAACGAGGAAGCGCTCGTAATTAGCGCCCTTCTCGGAACCCCCGTTGCGGGAATCGCACTTCTACTTTCGAAGGACCTACGCAGAGCGTAGTCGGGGCGAGTGAACAACTGTTCGGATAAGACCCCCCTGAAAACGAAGGAGTCTAGATCGAATGAATTGGCGTGGCCCGTAATGTCACGCAATCCTCCGAGCCAACCAGTCTTAAAGACCAGTATATTTACAGCCGGGAATATCACTTCAAGCAATAGCACCCACTCCCCCAAAATACGGATACCAAACCCGTAAGGCTCTCAATAACCATGAATCCATATCTAAAGTTAGTCGCCCAAAATCTTCATCTATCAGCGAGCAGAATAGCGATCGTCGCTTCTCTCCTCATAGTCGCTGCTTCGGTGGCGTGCGGAGGCGGATCAGCCGACGATGATGAGATTGTGGCTGACGGACTTTCTTCGCCACGCGGGCTTGCTTTTGATCAAGATGGGAACCTGCTTATCGCAGAATCTGGTCGAGGTCGCTTGCTCAAAGTCACAGGTGACGGCGATGTCAGCCCTATCGCCACCGGTCTGCCATTCTCGCTCAAAACAGGTCCCGAAGGGGCATACCAAGCAGGTCCATCAGCGATCACCCTTCTCAACGGGGAGCTGTTTTTCATCGTTGGCGAATATATTGGCGAACAGTCAGCACGCATGTACCGCATCACAGATGATGCCGGATACGAGCCAGTGACACCAATAACCGATGGTTGGGCTCCGCTTGATAACCGATTCTCCAACCCTTACGACATGGTCAACGCACCTGAAGTCGATGGGTGGATTGTGTCGGACCCCGGTGGAAACTCGCTGCGAGCAGTCGATCTAGCCGGCAATATTCGTGACTACGTCGTGTTCTATAACTTTGCCATTCCAGAACAAGAGGCGCCAGTTGAAGCGGTACCAACGGGGATAGCGCGCGGCCCAGACGGTGCCATCTACGTCGGGATGCTAACAGGCTATCCATATCCTGATGAAGAAGCTTCTATCTGGAGAGTAGAAGACCTAAACGGGGATGGAGATGCGTTGGACCAAGGGGAAGCTGAGCCGTTTGTCACAGGACTCACCACTGTCACCGACATTGCATTTGGCCTCGACGGCACTCTCTACATAGCGGAATTCTCATCAGATACAGAGAAAGTTCTCGAGGGCGGAGACTTTAGTGAAAACGCCAAATCCATGCCCGGGCGAGTGCTCGTATGGGATGGCAGTAAGACAACGGTATTTGCCGACAAAGTTGTTTCACCAACCAGCCTTCTCGCAACCGACTCAACTCTCTACATAACCGAAGAGTTCGCCGGAAAAGTCACCAAACGTCCACTCGACTGACCATAATCGCTAGCGTGAAGTTTCTTGATAGGCCGTCGTTCCAGTGAACGGTGGTCTATTTCGTTAAACGCGCTGAAGATCAGAGCGTGAGTTCGGCGATCGCAATCCCGCTCTCACCGGCTACCGAATAGAGAAGGTATGTCCGTCCATCTTCCTGGTAGATAGCGGGATCTCGTAGCTGATTGACCAGCCCGTCTACGAGCCCACGTTTTGAAGGCTCCTGCGGCATTTCTGAACCCACCCACGGCAATTCCGGTGACAGCACGTCGATCGAATCTGATGCGGTCCACTGCATCCAATCGTCCGAAAGGTCAACGGTGGAAAGCTTTATCCTCTCGGGCGAATCTCCAGCCATAGTGAAAAATATCTGAAGAACGTTCCCATCAACCCTCACCGCTGCATGACGCATGTCTTCCGAAAAAAGAGTAGGACCTTCCTCGAAGTTACTCAGTCCTTCTTCAAATCGATAGAACACCCCGGGCATTGCTATCGCATAGTGATTTCCACTCCAACGGAATGCGCGCAAATACGGGTTGGCCAGCAGCTCTGAGTCGACATTGAACTTCAGTCCGTCTTTCGAAATCGAAACCCGAGTGAATTGTGGCCCGGCTTTACCTGTTCCGCCTCCGGTGACAGTGTCGGAGCCGTGGAAGTACATTCTGATCTCGCCGTTCACTTGATCGACGTGAACATCGGGCGATGCAATATGCCCCTCGAAATGTGAGTCCTCAAGCGAAAGAACTCCCTCACTGTGGATTCGCCACGGTCCTTCCAGATCGTCTGCGTAGGCGAGCCGAATGTATCGTCCGTCGTGATGACCGAAGTACAAGTAGTACCTGCCGAGTCGATCTCTTACCCAATCAGGAACTTTGATAAGCGATGGACCATTGATGTTGTCGCCCATACGGTCGTCCATATTCGGGCGGATGATCGGGTTGTTGCGAAGACGCTGAACTATTGGCGTGTAATCGGTCATTTTCTATATGGGGAGCTTTACTCAATCAGGTTCGATATAAGCAGCTATGTAGTCGGGTCCAACGAATCGTCCGTCGATTATTCTTCGATGCCTTCGAAGAGATCGTGCTCGAAAATGCCTGTCTGACCCTCAGGAACCGGCGGGTCGACTCGTATAAAGAAATCCTGATTCAAATAGCTATCTGCGAGTTCTGGGGTTGGCATACGATCGAGCGGTGAATACTGAGTGCGATGCACTTCAATCGCCTTACGTCGCATATCGACGTATGGGGCAGTATCAAGCACTGTGGAGAGCAATTCGTCGGGCACACCCATCTCGTTGACATCCAGCTTCGCAAGATCAGAATCCGGATCAGCTTCAGCAAACGCAGCGAACCATGTTTTCATTATCGATCGTGGAAAGCCGTGGTAGTACAACTTCGATGGTTTCCATGGAGCGAGTGTTGATCCGGTGTACGAAGGATCGCCAGCCGCAAAATACGCCAGCTTGGTCGCCAACGAAGCGTGAATGTGATCAGGATGACCGTAACCGCCGCCTTCATCGAAAGTAAAAACAACCTGAGGCTTTAGTTCCCTGATCGTATCGACAACCTTCGCAACCACAACGTCGATAGGCACTTGAACATAGGCGTTCGGATGATCGTTGTCGGCAGTACCAGCCATTCCGGAATCTCGGTAGCCGTAAAGGATGCTTTTCTTTACACCCATAACTTTTCCGGCGTCGTAGTACTCCTGTTCACGAACAGCCGATAACGTCTCAGGCGTGGCATCTGAACGGTCAGCAATCTCGCCAACATCGCCCCGAGTGGCGCAAGAAGTGAACACCGAGGCACCCTCAGCGGCGTATTTGATGAGAGTCGATCCCGAGCCGAACGTTTCATCATCGGGGTGTGCAACGACGCAAAGAAGCCTTCGTTCGAATTTTGTTTCGTTCGTGTTCGATTTCGCCATCTGTACCTCTGTATTACCTAAATCGTGCGGTTTCTAGGTTTCCACATATGGCTCTACTCACCTAATAGAAACCAGCGACCCAGAAGCAAGCTCCCGTAGCGAAAACGCTGCATCGAGCATACTATCGCCACCATCAGACCGACGAACACCTCTTTCACGATCGTAGACGGTAATTAGCACCTACAGAAAACCAAGCTCGCTTCCCATGAAAATCACTAAAGTCACTCCACTGATGCTCGACCGATACCTTCTAGTACAGGTCGAAACTGACGCTGGAATAACGGGTCTCGGCGAATCGGGAGCATGGGGTTTCCTAGAAGCTTCGCAGTCGGCTATCGAGAAATTCGGCAGATACCTCGTCGGAGAAGACCCACTCCGTATCGAGCACCACTGGCAGTACATGTACCGCTTCTCACACTTCCGCGGTGCCGCGATCATGGGTGCGCTAAGTGCAATCGACATCGCACTTTGGGACATCATGGGCAAGCATTTCGACACCCCAGTACACCAGCTGCTGGGCGGCAAGGTTCGTGACAAAGCACGCGTCTACTACCACGTATTCGGAGACACGACCGAGGTTCTGACCGACGGAATCGTCGACGCCAAAGAACAAGGCTTCACTGCCGTTGGTCACCTGACACCCTTCTTGGATGAAGATCGCGACGTTCCATATTTCAAAACCCACGCCGATAAAATCGGCGACGCAATCGAAACGGTTCGCGGCTATCGAGAAGCCGTAGGCACGGGCGTCGATCTCTGTATCGAAATTCATCGTCGAATGACTCCGACCGAAGCGGTTCAGCTTGGCCTCGGAATCGAAGAGTTCCACCCTTACTTCTTCGAAGACCCGGTAACACCCGATAACTTCGATGAGATGGCCTACGTCGCCGACAAGATCAACATTCCTATAGCAACCGGCGAGCGATTCACGTCGATCTGGGAATTCGAGATGGCGCTCTCACGAAACGCCGTGCAGTACATTCGTCCTGACGTATGCCTAGTAGGCGGAATCTCTGGTGCTCGCAAGATCGCAGCGCTAGCTGAAGCTCGCCACGTAGGCGTTGTACCGCATAACCCACTATCGCCAGTATCGACCGCCGCCTGTTTACAGATCGCTGCAACCGCACCGAACTTCGCCCTGCAGGAATACCCAATTGGCGAAGACGTTGCACCTAAGATCAACATGGTTACCGGAATGGCAGAGCACGACGGCAATGGCTATCTCACGATTTCAGATGCGCCAGGAATCGGACTCGAACTGAAGCCGAACGCAGTTGAAATGTGCCCAGAAAAGCCACGAGAAGTAATCACACGACTTCACGCCGACGGAAGCGTAATCGACCAGTAGGCTGCCATACTAAAACCCTCGAACACACGTCCCAAAGAAAACAAGGCGAGCCTTTGCCAATTCCAACTCAAAATCCCATCGTTGTCGCTCCAAGCCCTACGCCGTTCAAGGCCGACGACTCGGTCGATTACGCCGCCATCGAAAGAAACGTAGAGAAGTGGCTTAAGACTCCACTATCGGGATTTGTTTTGAACTCCGAAAACGGCGAAGAGCAGTTTTTGTCAGAGACTGAACGACTCGAAATAGTTCGCACAGTGAACAATGCCCGAAACGGCGAAAAGTTCATCGTTGGCGGCGTCGATAGCTCGTCCGTCACCGATTCGATTCGTTTGGCAGAAGACCTCGTCGAAGCCGGAGCGGAGATGATTCGCATTCGAATCCCTCGGCTCACGAAGAACGTAACCGGCTACTTCGAGCAGGTTGTGCCGCGCGTTCCGGCTCCTGTCGTAATCATTCACCAGATGGCTCCCGGCATGTTCGCTGGAGGAGCAGCACCAGTTGGCGCCGAGCCTGAAGTGATCGGTGAACTCGTGGATATCGATAACGTCTGGGGCTACATCGCTTCGGGTAATGTTCGGTTCGAAGCTCGGGTACGTAATTTCGTAACTACCGACAAGCCGTTCTGGCTTGGAAACGGCCTACTGCTTCTCGCCATGACCGCAATTGGAGCGAATGGAGCGTGTTTGATGTTCGGGAACGTTGCGCCAGCGGAGTGCCACCAGATCATCTCTAGCGTAATGAACGGCGATCTCGCTACTGCGCAGGAAGTGCAGAGTCGAATCATCGAAGCCGACCAGCAGATTCTCGATCGTGGAGCCGCTGGAATCAAAGCAGCCATGGACATTCTCGGCTACGACGGCGGCGCACCTCGCCTGCCAAACCCATCAGTCACAGACGCCGACCGCGAAATTATTCGAGTGGCGATGAAAAGCGCTGGTTTGATCTAGGCGCTAGAAACGCGACCAGTCGCTAATCACCAATCACAGAAAAATCGCCGTCAAGCAGAAAGCTAGCCGTCGGCTACCAGATCGACCAGCCGCCATCTACGCGGAACTCTTGGCCTGTAATCCATGCTCCTGCATCGGACGCGAGCAAAGCTGCGGTTCCTTTTAGGTCCTGCGAGAGTCCAGTTCGTTGAAGCGGGATCATCTTTCGGAAAGTCTCGACCTGATTGGCGTCGGAGTCTATGCGTGGGATTTGTCCAGGACTAATGCAGTTCACGGTAATTCCGTACTCGCCAAACTCTGCCGCCATCGCTCTCGTCAGGTTCAGCACGCCACCTTTTGCAGCGATATACGGTGGCCCTGAGCGTTTGAACTCAGAATTGTAAATGCGGGTATCCATTGCCAGAGTCGCAGCAATCGAACCCAACGTAATGATCGAACCACGCTTCACAGGAATCATCGCCCTACCCGCCGATTGTGAAGTAATGTACGTGCCTGTCAGGTTCACATCAAGTGTTCGTTTGAACTCGTCGATGTCGCCATTCGGCGGGTAGCTCGTCGTGAACGAACCGCCTGCGTTGCAGATTGCTATATCAAGTCGATCGTTTTCGTTCATGACTCGATCGACCAGATCATCGACCTCCGATTCAACGGTCACGTCACAGCCCATCGCCGTAACGTCCATGCCTTTACCACGAAGACGCTCAGCGACCTCTTCGCAAAGTTCGGCGCGCCGAGAAGCAATGTAGACCTTCGCACCAAGATCGCACAGGGCTTCAGTAAACGCCGTCCCGAGATGTGTACCGCCGCCGGTGACTATGGCGGTTCGGCCTGTGAGATCGAAGAGTTGTTGAATTGAATTAGTCATTGGATTGGCGCTTCAAAATTGTGGCGTAGCTTGATCGTTCGTTCTGAAGGTTCGTACCAGCCCCGATCGGCGTATTGATCGGTGTGTAGATAGCATTGAACGCGAACCTCGTCCGACCCCTCAGTGAAAGTGAACAGTCGGCTCATCGGAATCGAATTCCGCTTGCCGTGGTAGCGAGTAACCGCAGAAACGTTCACAAAGTTAGCTCCCCACTTCTGTTCCACGTGTGATCGACCACCGGTTGTGTCGTCGGGATGAGTATGAGTATGCGCTCCGAGCCACAAATCGATTGCAGGGCTGTTCGCTTCCAAAAAAGACTCGATGCGTCCCGAATCTTTTTGACCACCCACCCAGTAGATGAACGATGACCCCGGCGCACCACCGTCTGGCATTCGACCGTGATAGCCCTCGTCGCATCCCTCGTTTAATCCAGAAGCAACGGTCGTTTCTTTAATCATGTGGTGGTGTGCTGAAATGACTATCTTGTCTTTGTTCTCGGCAACCTTCTTAGTCCACCACTGGAACGTCTCTTCCGAAATCGCCCCTGCCGGATACCCGCCAAACTCGCCTCGACCAATCGGAGCCCCGCCGTCGTTTCGATCAGCCAGCATCAGGAACACGACGTTGCCTATTTCGAACGAGTAGTTCTCCCAAGTACCCGTGGTCGGATACGGTCGTTTTGAATTGTCGATATCTGAATGCTCTGTGTTTTCACCGGTCGGGTCGATCCATTTTTGGAACCACCATTGAGTCGGTTCGTCGACACCGGAAGCATCATGATTTCCAATCACATCGTAAAAATGCTCACGACCGTGAAGTTTCGCCGATGCGTACTGCGAAACGACCAGTTCGCCCTCTTCGTCATCGGGAGGCAGTTGCGATCCTGAGAAGTCACCAAGGTTAACTGCGATATCGAATCCGCCGGATTGTCCATCGGCGTTAGGCCACGCTTCGGCGTGCTGGATCACTTCTTCAAGCGACCGACGACCGAATTGTATTTCGGTTCCAATATGCGTATCTGATAACGCCCAAAGGCGGAAAGTTCGAGCCAATGTTTTTTATTCTCTCTGTAATAGTTTCTTCATTGGTGGGCATAGCACCATTGGCATTACAAACATTGCCGGCACCAATTGAGCAATCCCAAGCGAACCGCATCATAGCCGCAACAGAATCGTGTGTGTCGGCTGGTTCGACCGAATCAACAGCCAACATCGGCTTCAAACCGGCGTATACTCCCGCCGCGAGCGTTTCCATTGTGTTGAGATTCGGTGGTTGCCCGCTCTCTAATATCGAGCGTCGACTAGGGCAAGAGCCAGTTAAGAGAAAGATATATGCCAGCAATTACCGGTGTTGAATTCCGCAGGTTCTCAGCAAACCACCACAATGCACAGCGCAACTGGCTACTGGTGAAACTGAACACCGACGATCCGAACGTGTACGGCATCGGTGATGCTTCACCCATGGAAGACGACGTGCTCGTAATGGGCATGATCGAGCGAATGGTCGAGAAGCACCTGATAGGCAAAGACCCTCTCGAAACCGAAGTTCACTGGACGAATCTGTACCAAGACTTCCAAGCACGAGGAGGTCGAATATCATCCACAGCAATCTCAGGCATCGATATCGCACTTTGGGACCTCAAAGGTCGCATTCTTGACCAGCCAGTTTGGAAGCTGCTCGGCGGGGCGCATCGCCGCAGCATCAGGGTCTACGCAAACGGTTGGTATTCAAACCCTGGCACCGCTGAACAAAACGCGGAAGAGGCGAAGATCGTTGTCGGCATGGGCTACACCGCCCTCAAGTTCGATCCGTTTGGGCAGCACAACTACTACAAGCTATCTCTAAAAGAAGCGCAATTAGCCGAAGACCGCGTCGCTGCCGTTCGAAAAGCCGTTGGGCCGAACGTCGACATTCTTGTCGAAGCCCACGCCAAATTCGATGTCATGAACGCCATTCAAATCGGCAAACGACTCGAAGAATATCGTCCTCTTTTCTACGAAGAGCCGGTATCTCAAGAACGAGTTTCCGAGCTACTGGAAGTTCGAAACAAAGTGAATATCCCGATCGCAACCGGCGAACGGCTCTACACAAAATTCCCGTTCGCGGAAATTGTTGATCGACATGCTGCCGACGTGCTTCAGCCCGATATCGCCAACGCCGGTGGAATCACCGAGCTAAAGAAAATAGCGATAATCGCCGAGGCGAAGCACATCACAATGGCACCGCACAACGTCTGCTCTCCGGTTGGAGCTATGGCAGAAATGCACCTTGATGCTTCGATAATCAACTTCGAGATTCAGGAATATCACGCCGAGTTCTACACCGAGCACTACTTCACTGTTCTCGATGGCTTCACTCGCCAAAAAGACGGTTATGTTGAACTTTCCGATGCTCCGGGTCTCGGACTCGAGCTCAACGAAGCCGAAATCGCCGCGCATCCACCGCTAGCGAAAACCACATCAGCAGGAGGAACCGTTCGAGGCATCTGAGTGGCTTAGCCACGTTTTCTGCTCGACGACATTGGATAATTTGGTTCTAGTCGCAGAGCAGCACATCAATAAATATATGTAAGCAACCAACTAATCTAGCCGCCCACTATGGGCAACCAAAACATCCCTGAAGGATAGGAACAAAAACAAATGATTAACAACTCAATTTTGGAAGCCAACAAAGAAGGCCGAAAGGCGACCGTGTTCGCATTGGCACACCCGGCACTGTACATGATCGAAATGGCAGCCCACGTTGGATTCGACGCGATCACAATCGACGGTGAGCATGGTGGCTTTCCGGAAGAAGCCATCGACGACATCTGCCGAACCGCAAACGGTTACGGTATGTCGGTTATCGCACGAGTACCAGACAGCGCTGCGTACCAGATCAACCTGTATCTCGACCGCGGAATTCAAGGTGTAACCGGACCTCACATCAACTCGGGTGCCGAAGCACAGGCCTTCGCCGACGCTTGCCTGTTTCCGACCGAAGGCAAACGATCGTGGGGCGGTGGTCGTGGAACCGAGTTCAACGACCAGACACTCCTAGACGACAAGTACGGCGGCAAGCTCGGATTCGCAAAATGGTCGAACGCAAACATGCTTGTTGTTGCGCAGATCGAAGACAAAAAGGCGTGGGACAATCTCGACGATATCCTCGCCGTACCTGGTCTCACCGGCGTAACCGGCGGGCCACACGACTTCGCACAGTCGATGGGTCACCCCGGTGAGCCGAATCACCCAGACCGAATTGCAGCAACGCTTGATGTAGAAAAACGCGCACGAGCCGCCGGAAAAACGGCTGGCGGAGATCAAACTTCAGGCATTGGGATCGCTGAATTAATGCTCGGTGAGGCACGTGCATTCGTTGCGGCTCACAAGAATGACAAGCTGGGCTCGTAGTTCGCGATAGCTTTGTCGTAACCTGCCACCAGCGGTGTTTTTCTTACACGAACGAGTGGGTTGCGATTTGGCGTACATAGTTTCGAATTATCAAATGTCGGCAGTCGCCGTGAAGCGGCCGCCGACATTTGTGCTTAACGAAACAAAACCACCCGCGTATGGCATAACCGAAAAAAGGCCGGCGTTTCCGAACATCCTGAAGGAATCGAACCATAAATACGATCCTTCGAAGAAAACACTCGGACCAGAGGCGATTCTTCACAAGGCGTGGCGAAACGCCGGGCTCGAACGAGCGCAAGTGCGCGGTCGTGATGGTCATACCTACAAGATCGTTTACGGCGGCAAACCCGGTGGATCGCTCGGTCCAGATTTCACCGATGCAGTGGTCGAACGAGACGACGGTGTTGTGTTTCGAGGCGATATAGAGATTCACGTCCGCGAATCTGATTGGAGGGCTCACGGCCATCACGCCGATACTCGCTACAACGGGGTCGTGTTGCACGTCGTGGCATTGGCTTCCGGTAGTGATTCAAGGCAAGCGGTGAAAGCAACCGGAGCAACAATTCCTCTCCTCGCGCTCAACTGGAAAAGCGAATCAAAACGCACTTCGAACGGTTTCGAACGAGCAAATGAAAATTCTCATCAACCCCAAGATGATCCAGCACCATTGCCAAAGTTGCTGCTCGACGTTAGCGCTGCGGGATTAGAAAGATTCCACGCGCAGGCCGCCGGAATTGCTCTGGACATCGAAGCATTTGGCGTCGATCAAGCGATCTGGCTCGGAGTACTAGGAGCACTCGGATACCCTCGAAACAAGCGTGCGTTTAGAGCGGTAGGCGGTCGAGTCGACTGGCTGGTGGCATGCAAGTGCCAGACTGCTCAGGAGCTAGAGCAACTGCTGCTCTACGCCTCTGGGCTTCACATTGACGACGACGTTGAGTCGAGTCGTATAAGACGGATGCCCATTCGAGGAAGCGCACCAGACTGGGTCAGGCCATGGGGGCGACCGGCGAACGCACCACATGGTCGCATCAAGGCGATATCTGAGTTGGTGTTTACATGGTCTGAACAAGGTGGAATCGCTTCCGCTGCCGAACAGATGGTCAAAAAATCGAGTAAGCCCAAAGATTTGTCGATCATGTTCAGACCGCCCGAATTAGTCGAGAACGAAAACATGGCGGTGATCGGAGCTTCTCGTGCTGCCGAGATCGTCGTAAATGTCACATTGCCTGCTGTCTTCGCGATGGCGACAAGTCCGAGCGATCGACGCCCTGAAGACACGCACCTCAAAAATCGTGCTCTTCAGTTGTACTCAGCACACCCAAAGCTTGCCACGAACTCAATCACGAAAGAGGCGGTCATCGCTCTTGGTCTCGACTACGAACTACCTAGCATCTCTAGCGCACGAGATCAGCAAGGATTAATCTCCCTTTATCGAGAAATGTTCCGGCACGGCATACGGGATCGTCAGCCAAGGCTTCCCGGGGTATAAATCACTTCCAAGCAGTGCACAAAGTACGGCAACTAGACAACACTTTGTAGGGAATGTTCAGATCAACTCATCCAAAGCTTCAGTGAACCCGTTACGATTACATACATGGCAGTAGAAACCACAACAGAACTCCTTCGACGTTCAGCCCACCCTGAAGTAAAGAGTCCAAATCCTAAAAATGGACTTTTACCCGGAGAGCGCGTTGTATCTGAACTCGAGTCTAACGACGACGGAAATTTCACGTTAACGCACGCCCGGGTCATTTTCCGAGGTGGCTCTGAATCAAGCTCCGTATACGCATCTGCCCAGCTAAAAGACATTAGCTCTGTTGAAATCTCCCGACGACCACGAGCACGAAGAAGTGCAGCTTGGGGAACGGTTGGTCTGTTCGCCGCGATCGGTGTCTGGCAAGTAACGCCCAATTCCAACGTCGGCATAGCGGCAGCGATCGCCGTGGCGGTGGTTTCGCTAATTCTGATGGGCGACTACTGGATTCGACCCGCCGGAGTGCATCTAGAATTCCACACCACGGGTGGCAGCACCATCGGTGGCGAGATCGGTGGCAAGTCAACACTCGCTGTGCAGTTCACTCATGACGTTGAAGATGCTAAGCGTCGATTAGTTCCGAGCAGAACTAAATCGCCGTACCGCAACTACCCGGCAGGCTAAATCGAACAACGCCGAAAAAGTTTCGGTTCACCGCTACAGCTCGTTCTAAACGAGTGCGCTTGTCCCAATTCTCAAACTTGGGATCACGTCTAGATCCCAGTCGTCACGTCGACCGTTACGGAAGTTCACCAGACCGCTCATAGCGATCATTGCTCCGTTGTCGGTACAAAGCTTGAACGGCGGTATTGCCACAGGCAGTGGAGATTTTTCCGTCAGTGTTTGACGAAGTGGACCGTTCGCAGCAACACCACCTACCAGCACGATTCCGGCGCAGTTTTCTCGTTTTGCCGCAGCTATCGTCTTTGTAACCAGCACATCGACCACGGAATCTTGAAATGCTTTCGCCAATCCGGCGACAACGTCAGGATCGGCACCACCGTTAACTCCGTTTGGTGGGTAGATCCCTAATTTGCGAGCTCTAGTCAGAACCGCAGTCTTCAAGCCGCTAAAAGAAAATTCATCGGTTCCCCGCATCCATGCACGTGGAAACGGATCCGTCTCAGGAGCCCCTTCCGCCACACGCTGAATCTCAGGACCACCGGGGTAGCGCAACCCCAAAACGCGTGCGGCTTTATCGAACGCTTCGCCTGCCGCATCGTCTCGAGTCGCGCCAAGCAAACGAAATTTGCCGTGCCCTTCGAGCAGCACCAGTTCGGTGTGGCCGCCCGATACAACCAGACACATTATTGGCTGTTCACCGACGAGTTCCTGAAATGGTTCGAGATCATGATCTTCAGTTCGAGCCCATGCGCCATAAACGTGACCGTCCATGTGGTTCACCCCAATGAGCGGAACACCCAACGCGGCTGATAACCCCTTGGAAAAATTAAGTCCAACGATCAGAGACCCGGCAAGCCCTGGACCATGTGTTGCAGCAACAGCATTTATATCTCCCCAATCTAGCCCAGCGTCTTCAATCGCCTGCTCACACACCGGGCGAATATCGAGCACATGCTGTCGAGAAGCAACCTCGGGAACAATTCCACCATACCGAGCGTGGATATCTATCTGCGTGGCAATTACGTTCGCGAGAACACGCCCGTCATCGTCGACAATGCCAACCGACGTTTCGTCACAACTGGTTTCAATTCCTAAAATATTCATGTCTATAGGTCTAATGTACCGGTGAATTCAGTAAAACCCCCTACTTTCGTCCAGTACCATTTGTCATGATCTAGTTTAGACTGTTGAAATCGATCAAGAAATTTACTTTTTGCATTTGGCTAATGTTGTGCATGTGTGTAGCAATGGTCAAATGAATCCGGGGGCGCAATAGTGCCGGAAACCAACAACTGGCCAGAGTGTATGAATTGTGATGAAGGCCGATTGGTTCCTCTGTCTGACTTCGGAGCTCAAGGCGCTGCAGTTCACTACAAGGCTTGGGTATGTACTAACCCAGAGTGTGAATTCAACCTAAAGATTCGAAACGGCGAAATTCACATCAACGAACCGATCATACGCGGCGCCCGAGTCCGATAGCATTTAGCCATCAAATCCGTACCGACCGGAGAGTCGTACAAGGATAAGCATGGCTGAACAAAACGACGGGCCTATTGCAGAAAAGCAGTCTGCCCAAACAAAAAAACTGAAATTTACGATTACGACGATCGCCGCCTACTCAGTTGCGGTACTCGGAATCGTACTAATCTCGGTCTCGGGTCTGTACATCTACTCTCAGTCACGATCGGGCTCTGACATTGCCGAGTTCGTCTACTCCGTTCCTGATGAATCGCTCGACACCCATCTGGGCATCGAAGCGGAGCCTCCCCGACGCCAGCCGCTTGCCAACAACGATCAGCCGATACCACTCGAACTGAAATCGCCTGACGTAGCGCAGTTCGCCAACCTCTACCCAGGCGATCTTCTCAATCCTAAGTACTGGTCAGAACCAGAATGGGCAGGTTCAGATGCCTTCGGTGGGCCAACGATCCCCGACGGTTTCGTTCCGATTCTATCTACTGACATCTTTAGAGATTTCGACCCAACGGCGAGCGCTACCCGTATGAGAATCCCTGCAATCAACGTAAATTCGACGGTGTCCGAGCTAAACATCATTGACCTTGGCAACCAGAAATCGTACGAGACCCCCAACAACACTGTTGGGCACATCCCTGAAACGTCACTCCCCGGGCAGCAAGGCGACGGCTGGTTCTTCGCCCATCTCGAAAGTTTTGCCGCTCGTGAAGGAAACATATTTCGTCACCTGCCCGAGATTACAGAACTCATTAAGCAAGATCCTGTCGACGTGTATCTAGAAACGCCTGAGGCTGAATTCATATACAGAGTCACCGGTACGACTCAAATTCACCAGGACGATCTCAAATTGAGCAGCAGCACCGACGCTCAGATTACCCTCGTGACCTGTTGGCCTCCCCGAGTGTACGACTATCGGGTATTGGTCGACGCCACTCTCATCGCATACCGCCCTATTTAGCCGTCGCATCAGACTTTCGAACTTGACGAACCGAAATAGCACCCCTTAATTCACTGCCGATTTGTCGGTTTTTGCGCGATCATTAACCCCGGTCAATCGCAGAGTCTTAATTTGGCTTGTCACAACGGCTACACAAGATGTCGCAACTCGCTAACCTGAAACTGGATAACAATGGATTCATCTGAGCGCTCCACCGAAGAGAACACGACGAAATCTCCCATATGGCGAGACAAGTTGCTGCTCACCCTGCTAACAATTGCGGTCGTTGGTGTAGTGCTCCAGATCACACTCGGTGGAGTTGTACGAGTTACCGGTTCAGGTGATGGATGTCCTGATTGGCCAACGTGTTTCGGTCAGGCGTTCCCACCGCTCGATCAGGAAACCATCGACTTGCTCTACGACGGTCCTCGTCCGACGACGCCACGACCTCACAACGTTATTCTCGAATACAGTCACCGAACCGTTGGCTCATTAATAGGGCTAATCATCATTGCAGCAATGATCCGGGCATGGACAAGGCATCGTGCTACCAAGGTTGTTGCGTGGTTACTAACGACAGAATTTATCCTAATCTCAATCGTGGGTGGTCTTGGTGGAGCGGTCGTTCTTAGCGACCTCGATCCAGCGATTCGAACCGTTCATCTGTTCTTGGCTGAAATAGTTGTGTTATTCGGTGTAATGGCACTCGTTGCTGCCTCTTACGGCAGACAAAGCTCGATCGTCGGAACCTCTAAATGGATGTGGGGCAGAGTCAGCGACGAGCATCGAAGTGCCCTGATACTGTCCGCCACTGCCGGGTTATTTACTCTGGTCGCCCTGCTTTCGGGCTCTTACGCAGTTTGGAAAGAAGCCGGCGCCGTTTGTGCATCATGGCCGTTATGTGGAGGGGACTTCATCCCACAATCGACGTTCGCGTGGATCCACATGGCTCACCGCGTGTTGTCGTTCGTATCGATCATCGTTGTTCTGCTAGCAGGGCACAGGGTCTGGCGACTACCAAACATTCCAGCCGCGCTTCGATTCGCAGCGCTAGCATCGGCAGTCATCATCTTCAGCCAAATGCTCATGGGGGCAGCAAACCCATGGACCACCTTCGCCGAATGGGCGCAAGCCGGTCACCTTACGCTTGCAACTCTTGTATGGGTCAACATGGTAGTTATTGTCGCACTGCTGCTTCGTCCAGTTCCGGGACGAGAACTCACTGAAGCCTCAGAAAATTCGGCGGAGTAAAGCCACACCGGTTACCATTCTTTTATGGCTACTAACGAAACAGTACAAACCGGATCTGTGATGACTTTGTTGGGCGATTACATCGCACTTACGAAGCCGCGCGTTATGTCGTTGCTATTGGTATCGGCTATTGCCGGTGCGTTCTTAGGTGCCGGATCAACTCCAACGCTTGAAGTCATCGTCGCAGTTCTTCTAGGCGGAGCACTCGCTTCTGGTGGAGCGGCATCGCTGAACATGGCGTACGAAGGCGAACTTGACCAGCGAATGGGTCGTACTAAAAATCGACCTGTTGCAGAGGGCAGAATTTCCGTCCTTACTGCCGTCATATTTGGATTAGTGCTGAACGTTATTTCGTTTGTTCTACTAGCTCTGATGACGAACGTTCTAGCCGCTTCACTCGCAATAGCGGGCACGATTCTCTACTTCGGTTTGTACACAGTAGTCCTCAAGCGCACAACCACTCAGAACATCGTTCTTGGCGGTGCCGCCGGATCAGTACCCCCTCTCGTCGGATACGCAGCTGCAACCGGCTCGATAGACCTCGCTGCCTGGTACATGTTCATCATCGTGTTTTTCTGGACCCCACCACATTTCTGGGCCTTGGCGATCATGATCAAAGATGACTACGCAAAAGCCGATATCCCTATGCTGCCCGTCGTTCGCGGAGTCGAACACACAACGATTCAGATCATGCTCTACACCGTGATCCTTTCGGCACTGACTATTATCTTCGGCGTAGTCTCTCCCGCACTCAGCTGGATATACATGATCGGAGCGTCTGTTCTTTGCTTAGCGTTCTTGTGGTACGCCCTCAAGCTCACAAAAGCACCAGACCGCCCAGCTGCGACCAGCCTGTACAAGTACTCGCTGCTGTTTTTGGCTCTGTTCTTCGTTCTGGTTATGGTCGACTCAGTAATCGCCTAAACCCAGTCGTAGAGCCATCTAAGCGTAATTGCCGGATTGCTGCCCATATACTCGCCTCGCTCGCCCCTCATTGTCTCGTTGAAAATCAAGTTTTGACTGTATCTGTGCCATCAGGCTGATACTCGAACTCATTCAGCGATAACATGTCGCCGTGGGATTCATCAAAACAACTTTCGCACTCATCGGACTCGCCGGAGGCAGCTACGCAGGCGCATCATCGGCCATGGCAGCGAGCCTTACGAAGACCGCGCGGGTTCGCCCTGAAGAGACTCCCGAATCAGTCGGACTCGATTTTCAGGATGTGAGTTTCACAAGCCGAGGGGGCGATGCCCGGCTCTCGGGTTGGATAATCCCAACGCAATCGTCCAACCAACCCACTTCAGCGACCGTCCCAGCAACTACACGCGGGTCTTCCTGGGTCATTATGGTTCACGGCGACAACACCAATCGTAGCGACGCTAAAACAGGAACTCTTGGCATAGCCCGAGAACTCAATGGACGTGGCTTCGGAATCTTCATGTTCGACATGAGAGGACGAGGCGACTCTCCCGCAACGATGTCATCAGCGGGTTTCTTCGAACGCCTCGATTTACAAGGAGCGTCGGACTATCTCGTTAGCAAGGGTGCTGATCGAAGCCGCATAGGGGTTCTAGGCTTTTCATTGGGAGGAGCGGTCGCTCTCATGGCAGGGTCGAACCCGAACAACTTCGGAGCGGTCGTTGCCGATAGCTCGTTCGCAGATTTTTCGCTGGTTCTACGAAATTCTATGACCGGGATAAAACGGCCACTCAGACTCGGGCTTCCTGGGATGGAATTCATGGCGAGGTCGATCTACGGAATCGACATCAAGGAGATTTCACCCGCACGCGCAATAACTCGCTCCGACACACCGGTTCTTATCATTCACGGTGAAAACGACAATGTCGTTCCAGTAGAGCATGCTCGGCTGCTCGGACGCGCGATAGGCGCTAGCTTCGACCAGATCGAAAGTGGCGAGGAGTCTGTGTGGATAGTCCCCGGTGCAGGTCACACCGGATCGTTCCGTACAGAACCTACAGCCTATGTCGAAAGATTGGTTAAATTCTATGAGGCGCACCTAAGTGCGCCTCATAGTTCAAATCAGTCTTCAAATTTAGATGACGACGATTCCACTGAAGCAGAATCGCCTACCCTCAAACCAGACTAGGCCAGACTAAGCAGGAAGTGCTGCCTGAGCCAATTTTACGATTTCTGTGAAGTCGTCTGGTTCTCGAACAGCTAGTTCAGCGAGTGACTTTCGGTCAAGCTCGATGCCAGCTAATGTCATGCCATGAATCAAGCTTGCGTAGTTGATTCCAAGTGCACGTGCAGCAGCGTTGATTCGAACGATCTGCAAAGATCGATTCGTACGCTTCTTCAAGCGGCGGTGAGCCGTTGAATATGCCTGTGCGTGAGTCAGAGACTCGCGAGCGACGCGGAAGCGATTGCTACGTGCTGCTCGATGTCCACGTGTCGCTTTTAGGACAGCTTTATGCCGTCGTCTTGTAGTTTTACCGGCTTTAACCCTGGCCAATGTAAGTCTCCTTGGCGATCAATTGCGGAGCATCCGATGTAGCCCCAACAATGAATTCAGATAGTGGTTGTGATTATGCAGTTAGCTTCTAGTGAAGCGCGCTAATGGCCTGCTTGATTGTCTTTGAGAACGTCTTCGAGTCGAGTGCAACCTTGCCGCCGAACAACCGCTTAACTCGGTTTGCCTTGCGTCGGCGGAAGTGACTCTTCTGACCCTTTGACCGCAGCACCTTACCA
>JABIHL010000175.1 GCA_018649665.1 Chloroflexota bacterium
TATCTTCGTCGAGAGCATCGAGTTCGAGATTTACGACGGCTGCTGATTGCTTGATTTGGCCGATTGCTTTGATGAATGAACGTCCAAGTCGCAGATTGCTAATCGGGAAGTTCAGTTCAGCTCGTCGGGCGTTTCCGCCGTAGTAAGCGTTTGCTGGAACCTCCAGTTCACCCATCGAATCACGTTCGAGCCGCATGTCCTGCGAAGCCATCGTTCACTCCTGTTTTAGTGGATTATTCGTTCGAGCATATAAATCTTCTGCGTCAGTTCCCACTGCGTAAAGCGAAACTAATGATAGTCCCGGGATGATGATTTGAGCTATTTTCGTGGGAGCGGTTTTGCAAGAGCCAATGCTCCACCAAGAACAGTCGCTGCGGCTGCCGCCCAGAAAACCATTTCGATTCCGAACGCTGCTGCGATGGGACCCGAAGCCGCAGGGCCGAGAAGCATTCCGATAGCATAGAGCGCTTGGTAGGAGCCCATTGCTGTTGCACGAATGGCGACAGGTGCTGAAGCCAACGCCATGCTTATGAGCACGGTGTTCATCATTCCTCGACCGAACCCGTTTAACGTTTGCAGCCCTCCGAGCGCGACGAGATCAGTGGTGATGGTCATAACCACCAGCGATATGAGAGTTGCCACTGCTGCCGCCATTACGGCCACCGTCGGTCCCCAACGGCTTGATACCCAGGCTGAGACGGCGGTTCCGACTACGGCAGCAAGCAATCCGGCAGTTGTTATGTAGCCGATTTCAGATTTGGATGCCCCAAGATTTTCAGCGTGGATCGGCAAGAATCCGAAGTTCACCCCAAACGTGACGAACTGGAGTGTGATTGCAATTGCCGACACTCGAAGTAGTAGCGGTGTTTTGAGTATGCCGAGAAGCGTTGAGAACGAGTATCGAGTTGCAGACTTTATTCGAGGTTCAGGAGCGGACAAAAGTAGTAGTGCGCCGGCGAACCCGATTCCAGCTGCGCCGTAGAACGTGCTGAGATTTCCGAAGTATTCCGCTACGAGCCCTCCGACAAAAGTGGCTGTCACGAGCGAGAGGGTGTTCACCGACATGATGATCGCCATCGCTCGGGAGGTGTTGCCTGCTGGGTAGTACGAGGCGAAGAGCACGCTAATTGCTACCCAGCCAGCCGCTGCGACACCCGTGAGTGTTCGTGCTGCGAATAACGACCATGGGTCTGGAGATAGAGCCAGCCAAATCGCGCCTAGCGCGCTAAGCACGAGAGCTAGAACTGCGAACGGCTTCCTGCCGATGATGTCTGAGCCCACGCCGATCGGTATTCGAAGGAGGAGTTGTCCGATCGCGTAAGAGGCGATGACGATTCCGACCATTTGAAGATTCGCACCGAGTTCTTGTGCGTGAAGCGGAAGAACCGGTACGTAGAGGTACAGCGAAATCCAGAAGAAATACGTCGCCAGAGCGACGGTCACGATGTAACGCTTCTGAGATGGACCAGATGTCTCGGGCGCAGATTCAGTATTCGAATCGGTTGACACGTGTTCGGTCGATGAGTTGGTCACCGTTGAGCTGCCCCACATTCGGTATCAGTATCTTTTCTTTTTAGAAATCTCATGGGTTTTGGTCGTTCATCACGTCGGAACTGGCTAGCGTTAGCGGAGTAAGAATACCGCCGTGTTCCCCGGCCGGGCTGGGTACTAGGCACCAACTATCGGTAATTGCCGAACTATGAGGGGAACTCAGATTGCTGAACGTAACCCGTTTACTTTGCGACGAACCAACACCTGGTGACGATCTGCGCTACGGCGTAAATAGCAAAAAACATGGGATGAGGGTGGAGAATGTTCATCAGCGACCTATTGTCATTTGGAACATCACTCGGACGTGCAATCTTCACTGTGCACACTGCTATGCATCATCGAAGGACGAGCAGTACCCGGGCGAACTGACCACGGAAGAAGCAAAGACTGTTCTTGACGATATGGCAGAGTACAAGGTGCCGGTCGTGCTGTTTTCTGGCGGAGAACCCACGCTCCGACCCGATCTGCCAGAGCTAATTTCTTACGCGAACGGTTTAGGCGGATTAAATCCACTTATTTCGACCAATGGAACCCTGCTTACCAAGGAGAAGGTAAAGGAACTGTCGAACGCAGGTTTGAAACGAGCCGGAATCAGCATGGACGGCATGGAAGCAGTTCACGATAAGTTCCGTGGATCGATAGGTTCGTGGAAGTTGACTCTTGATGGCATTCGTAATTCTCTCGAAGCAGGGATGCGTGTAAGCCTTCGAGTAACGGTTACGAATCGGAACGTTCAGGAATTGCCAGCGTTATTTGATTTGGCCGAACGTGAAGGCATTCCTCGTGTTTGCGTATACCACCTTGCCTACGCAGGTCGAGGCGAGAAATTGCTGCGATTTGATCTAAAGCACGAAGAGCGTCGGAAGATGGTTGAATACGTGTTCGAACGCACGATCGAATCGTATGCAAAGGGAAACAAGCTAGAGGTGTTGACGGTCGATAATCACACTGATGCCGCGTATTTGCAGATGTGGGCCGACAAGAATATGCCCGAGCAGTCGGAGCGCATTCGCGCATTGCAGTCAAGGAATGGCGGGAACACTGCAGGTAAGGGCATGGGCAATATCGATAACCTCGGGAACGTCCACCCTGACCAGTTCTGGTGGAATCAGACGATCGGCAACGTGAAAGAACGTAAGTTTTCAGAGATATGGGAAGACGAGTCGATTGATCTGCTCGCTAAACTTCGTAATCGTAAGTCGCATCTTCCAGACGATTGCAAGAACTGCAAATGGTTGAGTATCTGCAACGGAAACTTGCGTGTTCGTGCCGAATCGGCTTCCGGGGATTCGTTCGGGATGGACCCTGCGTGCTACCTCACGAAAGAAGAACGTCAGCCTCAGCCAATTGGGGTCGGTTCTTAGCGATGAACTCACACGGTCGAGCGACCAATTCTCATCCTCATTCGATGCCTGCGATTTCTTCCGATCTGGATCGCAATCCTGTTGTGATCTTCTGGGAAGTGACACGAGCGTGTGCGCTCAAGTGTGAACACTGCCGTGCGAAGGCGCAGCCAAAACGGCATCCGCTGGAATTAGATACTGCTGAATCGTTTCGCGTGATGGACCAGTTCACCGAGTTCGATACTTTGCCAATAGTCGTGCTTTCGGGTGGCGATCCTTTCATGCGGCGAGATATTTTCGAGCTTGCGGAGTACGGAATCAAGAAGGGTCTGACTATATCGCTGTCACCCTCGGCTACTGCACTTGTTACTCGAGATCGACTGAAACGATTGGTCGATATTGGTGTTCGCAGAGTTTCATTTTCGCTTGATGGAGCGAATGCCGCTACTCACGACGCCTTTCGTGGGTTCCCGGGTACGTTTGATCGGACACTAGCTGCTTTTGAGGCGGCGAACGATGTTGGATTATCGTTTCAGGTCAACACGACGATTACTCGTAGTACAAAACCGGCACTCCCTGATATTGCAGAGGTTGTGAAGCAGAGTGGCGCGGCGATTTGGGATTTGTTCTTCCTGGTTCCAACAGGGCGCGGACTTGATTTGGAACTCATGACCGCTGATGAACACGATGAGGTTTACAGTTGGATTATGGCGAACCAGCGTGAGTGGAGTTTCAGGGCAAAGACGACTCTTGG
The DNA here is from genome assembly GCA_018649665.1 of Chloroflexota bacterium. Lineage (GTDB taxonomy): Bacteria > Chloroflexota > Dehalococcoidia > Lucifugimonadales > Lucifugimonadaceae > Lucifugimonas. The sequence continues at coordinate 3,649 of JABIHL010000175.1, forward strand.
ACAGCCGTACCGGCGAGCGATGACGCTTAAGCGATTGACTGCTGGTGGTCGTGATTTAGCTTCTATTAGCTCGGATGAGATCAAGGCTGCATGGCCAGGTCCGCCGACGAACGATGGTCGGGGAATTTTCTTCATTTCGCATCTGGGCGAAATATATCCGAGCGGGTTTGTGCCTGTGTCGGCGGGGAATGTACGAAAAGACTCAGTGGTCGATGTTTATCGGGATTCCGAAGTATTCACCACGATTCGTGATCGCTCGCAATTGCAGGGTAAGTGCGGAGTTTGTCCGTTCAATGTGATCTGCGGAGGCTCTCGTTCGAGGTCTTACGCAATGACGGGTGATATGACGGCTGCCGATCCCACATGTCGATTCCAGCCGCCGGGCTGGGCTGGTCAAGCCAGTTAGTTAGTTTCTGGATCGAGTCGTGCTAAACGGTTACTGAGCCGTCTTTACCGAGAATTCCAGATAGAGCTTCAAGCATGCCCAAGTGTCGATTGGCGTGTGCGATATAGCCGACCATAGCGTCGCCGACACTCGTGTCATTGTCGTGCCAGTCGGTGAACTGCGCATTGAACGATTCGTCATCGAGCTTGGCTACACGCTTTTCGAGTAGATCGAACGCTTCTTTTGCGTATGACCTGACGTTCGCAACAGCCGGAAGCGGTAAGGATTGACCGGTTTCGTTTCCGAGTCCTGATCCCGCTCCCCACATGCCGAGATCAACACCTTCAAATCCCCATTCTTCGGCAACACCAGCAAACTCCCAAAGTTCGGGCGTTTTTGTATCGACGACGGGCGAGAGTAGACCTTGAACGTAGTCTGCCCAGCGCCCCATGTGCCACAGGTGCCACTTGCACGAGGGTGCGGTGGCTGCGGGCCATGTGGAAGCCTCTTCCTCTGTTAGCGCATCGACTGCCTGAAGAATCTGGCTATCGAGCTTGTTGAGGCGTGCTGAGATTATTTCTGAAGGGGAAGGAATTGGCATTTTTTTGAAACGGACTAGTGAGTAGTGGTTATTTCGGAGTTTAGGCGTGAAGTCTCGCCCATTCAGGGTCGGGATGCGAGGCGATGAAGTCGTGGTCTAGTTCGTAGCCGAGTCCGGGCTTATCGGGCAAGTGAAGATGACCATCTCGAACATCGAGCGGTTCCGTGATTACAGAATTGTAGTTTTTCAAAGAGTGATCCGACATCTCAAGTCGGTAGATGTTTGGCACATTCATCAACACATGTGCACCTGTGATCACATTGAACGCACCGGAAGCGTCGTGCGGACTGATCGGCACGTAATACGTTTCGGCGAGTACGGCGATGCGTTTCATTTCAGAAATTCCGCCGGTCCAGCAGATGTCGGGCATGATGTAGTTCACCAAACCTTCTTGCAAGTACGGTGCGAAGTCCCAGCGGGTGTACTTGCGTTCACCGATACAGAGATTGATGTCGGTGTTTTGACGGAGTTGTCGATGTGCATCGATGCTCTCTGGTTGGAGCGGCTCTTCGAACCATGTGAGATTGTGCTTCATCATGCGATTGCAAAGTTCGGTCGCAGTTGAGACATCGAAGTTGCCGTGTGCGTCGATCATGAGTTCGATGTTGGGCCCGATAGCTTCTCTGAGCGCTGTCATTAGGTTGTCGGCGTACTCGGCACCAGCGGGGGAAATTTTGCCGTCGATGTATCGACGGTGGTGCTTGCCCATTTCTGGACTGAACGGATCGAGCTTGAGGGCTTGATAGCCGAGTGCGATTTGTCGTTCGGCATCGGCGACACAGGCGTCGATGTTGTCGATTGAGTCGACATGGGAATAGACGGGGACTGATTCGCGCATCTTCCCGCCGAGAAGATCCCAAACTGGTCGACCAAGTGCTTTGCCCTTGATGTCCCAGAGCGCCATATCAATTCCACTGGCGAGAGTTGTGCCGAAGCCGCGGGAGCCGAGAGTGCCGAAGCGACGGTAGATTCGATGCCAAATTGCGTCGATGTCGCTGGGGTCTTGCCCGACGAGTCCCTCTGAAAAGTCCTGACCTTCAAGATCGTTCTTGAGCATCTCGTAGGCACGACCGACCACTAAGGCTCCGCCGCCGCCAGAGTTGGTCGACTCGCCGACACCGGTAATGCCTTCGTCAGTGTCGACCTCGACGAACAGCCACGAACGATTGCTGCCTTCGGGTCGGGTGAGGTAGACGCGCAGATCGGTGATTTTCATGACTAAGCTTTTCCTGAAGTATCACTGGTTAGTTTTATACGGAAGCTACGAAATAACCTCAGACTCGATTGGCGTTCGGGTGAGGCGACCGGATGGTACACCTGTTGGGGTGGTAGACTCCGCCCGATCATTGAAAATCGCTGGGATTACTGGCGATGTTCAGGAAACTTCAATCGAATATTTCAGGAACTAAACCAACATGAGATTTTGTTACGCCCACCGTCGATTCGCTTTGTACCCGCAATCAGTCGATAGCTGGAACCTCTCGCCCGACAACTACACCAGTGATTTTCTAAAGAAGACCAAGAGCCTCGGCTTTGATGCGATTGAGGTCGGACTCGAAGTCATGAGCCAGTTGGGAACCGAGCAGAAGGTCAAGGAATTCACAAAGAATTTCAACGACCACGGCCTCGAGGTTGGTTGCGTACGAGCTGGTGGCACCTTGCACGACGCTAAGAACGGTCCGCAAAACCGAGCCCGACTGGATGACGCAATCAAATACGCAGGCTGGAGCGGGGCAGAGGCTGTGAACGGCGCTATGAGTGCTCCGACACGTCATCCTGATCTATTCCCGGGAGCCGGAAGCGGCTATTCAGAATCTCAGGACGCTTCGCGTGACACTATGCTGCGGGTCTATGAAGACCTTGCGCCTGTGTTCCAGGACGCTTGCATGAAGGCTTCGGACGCAGGTACGAACATCACGGTTGAAATTCACCAGAACTCGCCTGTGGACAACTCATGGTCGGCGTTGCTTCTGCACGGATTGGTTGATCGCCCGAATTTCGGCATCAACCCAGACATCGGAAACATACTGTGGACGTACGACGTTCCTGAAGAAGATTTTGATTCGGCAATCGATGCCGTTGCTCCGGTAGCCAAGTACTGGCACTGCAAGAACCTTCACACCGTGTATCACCCAGAGAATAATCGATCTGTATTTGTTCGAGTTCCGCTTCCTGACGGCGAAATCGACTACCGATACGCCATCTCAGCGATGCACGCTGCGGGCTACTCGGGCTACATGACGATTGAAGGCGCGTGGGCTGGCGATCAGTGGGCGCAGGACGAGAAGTCGATCAAGTACGCCAAAGCGATTTGGGACGAACTAGAAGCGTAAATCGCCCGATAGAGAATAGAAAAAGCCCCGGTTATTCGACCGGGGCTTTTTTGTTAATTGCGCATTTCCCTGCCCGATGGTCCTGTGGTTTGGGGGAAGGCACGCACGACACGTTCCCGTGTAGAACCGATGATAGTTCTCAGGGCTACAGATTCAATTCAGTGGGGCAACTGAAATGAAGATCACATCTTCATATTCGAACATCGAGACACAAGTTAGGTCTGTCATCAGACCCGCTTCGGTCGCTGCATTTTTGCCGATAGTTCTATTTGCTGCTCTGGTAACCGCTCTGGCATTTCTTGGCTAAATCGCTATTCGGCGTCCTGTCAGGCGCCGGTTGTGGTTGACGACTTGATAGCTTCTTCCTCCGAAGGCTTGACGGGTCTTGCCAATGCCAGAGCGACGATGCCGACAATAAAGATCGCAACTACGATCAAGAACGAATTATCGAACGAATCGGTCGAGTCGTGAATCGCTCCAGCGATTAATGGTGCTCCCGTACCTGACGCAATCATTCCGACCTGCATCAGGCCCATTATTCCGCCGAATTCCTTCATGCCGAATGCCTCTTGTACGACGAGGACGATTAGCGCGCCGAGTCCGCCGAATCCAGTTCCGAATATGACGATTCCGACCCACATGAACGCGTCGGAGTTCGCTTGGGCGATGATGAACACACCTACGGCTTGAAGAGAAACCGAAATAATCGTGGCAACACGGGCGGTGATCTTTTCGCTAGCACGACCGAACGCAAGCTTCGATCCAATGCCCATAGCCGCGACGATGCTGACAGCTGTCGTGGCTAGGCCTGGAGCGAATCCGCTTTCTTCGAAGTGCTGACGAAGTTGGGTTAGAACTCCCTGATATGTGAAGGTCGCTGCGACAAGCCCGATCATAATTAGCCAGAAGTTTCGGTTTACCAGCGCCTGCTTCACCGTGATCCCTGCTCTGGCAGCAGCTCGGGCTACGTGAGCCTGATCTCCACGACCAGTTCGCTTCATCTCTTTTTCGATTTTGTTCTCGTCTTCCATGATGACGAACAACGCGACGATTCCGAGAACCACCATGATGAGCCCAAACGTCACGTACGCCATCTCCCAGCTGAGCGCACCGATGATGGCTGCTGCAAGCGGTGGCATTGTTACCCCGCCGAAGTTGTTTCCTGCGACGACGGCACCCATTACTCGCCCACGAGTTTTTGGAAACCAGAGACCGACCATCTTTCCGGCGGGCATGATCGTTGCACCGGGGAAACCTGCGTAGACGAGTCCGCTGAACAGGTACCAGTGCCAAAGTTCGGATATGAACGGTCGAAGTAGGAATCCTGCGGCTATCAGCAGCAGCGATGCGAACATTACGGGGCGGATACCGATGCGGTCGCTAAGGTTCCCGATGAATGGTGCGAGCAGACCGGAGATGAACGAAAACGCCAACGAGAGATTTAGCTGGGTTTGCGACCAGCCAAACTGCTCTTTGAGAGGTCCTGCGAATTCGCCGAATGCGTACTGTCCCATTCCGACCGAAAGTCCGGTCGAGAGGAAGACAACGAATGCGATTGGATATCCTCGGTAAATACGCCCAAAGAACGGAATCGTCATTAGTTGGCCTTGCCTCTGTCGATGCCGAGTGCAATTGCGCAGCGGAACATTATATGAGCGGAAATAGACGACAATTCGCGCGGCTCGGCGAGGGAAACGATCTCGAAATTGTTCAAGCTGGCTGTATACTCCGCCCGCGTTCTTAATCTGAAAGGGGCGCTGATTCGAATAGGCGTCAGTCACGGTAGCACCTGCATGTGTGCTTTGGTTCTACGGGACCAGTGACTTGCCGCTGGTGGAGA
>JABIHL010000176.1 GCA_018649665.1 Chloroflexota bacterium
CCTCGCACGAACAATGCGCATGGCACCAATGCAAATCGCTGAAGCGATTGCCGCTGCGATTCCAGAGCACCACATGGTCGGTGCTGTAACGCACGCTGCTCCAGGATTCGTGAATTTCACTTTATCGACGGAATGGCTTCAGTCGCAGATCGACGCAGTTCGTTCAGCAGGTGACGACTATGGCTCCGTTGATGTCGGGGCAGGACAAAGCGTTCAGGTCGAATTTGTTAGCGTAAACCCGACAGGCCCGCTCCACGTCGGACACGCCCGAGGCGCAGTCATCGGTAGCAGTCTGGCGAACGTACTAGAAGCCGCCGGATACGACGTACAGCGCGAGTACTACGTGAACGATGCCGGTAACCAGATGCGGGTGTTCTACGACACTCTCTATTCTCGATACATGCAGGCGGCTGGGCATGACGTACCGCTCCCCGATCCTGCATACCCGGGCGAGTATCTACAAGACCTCGCTGCCGATCTGCTCAAAGACCTTGGCGACGGCGCTGTTTCTAAAGAAAAATCTGAAGCAATTGCCGAACTCGCCCCTGAATCGCTAAAGCGAACGCTTGAGCAAATTCGCGGAGTGTTGGAACTACTCGGTGTTTCGTACGACCAGTGGTTCCACGAAAGCACCCTGCTATCGACCGGTAGATTCGACGAAGTGCTTAATTTCCTAGAAGACGCTGATTTAATTATCGAACGAGACGGTGCGAAGTGGTTCGCTGCCACCAAGCTCGGGCTCGAAGAAGACACCGTCGTCATCCGAAGTGGAGAGGGCGGGCCGACCTACTTCGGAACCGACATCGCCTACCACCACGAGAAATTCCTAAAACGAAGATTTGACCGAGTAATTAACGTATGGGGCGCCGACCATCATGGTCACGTCGCTAGGATGCATGCGCTTTTGAAGGCGTTTGGTCTTGATCCAGACCGCCTAACAATCATTCTGAACCAGATCGTCAATTTCAAAAACGAAGGCGAATCGTTAAAGTTCAGCAAACGAAACAATGTGATGGTTACTGTCGAGGAACTTCTTGAAGAAGTAGGTGCCGACGCCTGCCGATTCACGTTCCTTAGTAGATCGCCAGAATCGCACATGGAGTTCGACCTCGGTCTAGCTAAAACGCAATCTTCCGAGAACCCGGTTTACTACGTTCAGTACGGTCACGCTCGAATGGCTTCGGTCTTGAGAACCGCTGCCGAGCGTGAGATTACTTACGAAACAGCCGATCTATCGCTACTCGTCCACGATCGCGAACTTGAACTAATTCGAAAGATCATCGAGCTGCCAGCTATCGTCGAACGTTCTGCCGAACGAAACGAGCCACACCACCTGCCGCACTACGCGATGGAGTTGTCACGATCTCTCCAGCGATTCTACGAAGATTGCCGTGTGGTTTCCTCGGAAGAGAGCGAGCTTGAGATTTCTCGGGCTCGTCTACAGTTGGTCGAAGCAGCCAAAGTGGCGCTCAGCCGAACATTGACTCTAATGGGCATGAGCTCACCCGAACGCATGTAGTTCGTTCGGGTACTGGCTGAAAAGCGCGAGCCTCTACGTAACCGATTGCCCTGTGTGTCCAAGCCCGGCGTCGGTGTATCGCTGAATTCGATTCACGTACGAAGCAGCGGCCCGTTTCATTAGCTCGGTGTGCCGTTCTTTGACCGTGCCGAGTGCTTTACCCGGTGTTCCACGAATCAATGCATTGTCTTCGTACACCTTGTTCTCGTTGAGCACGCTTCCCGCAGCAACGAGCGAGTTCGCACCGATAACTACGCCATCGTTTAAAGTGCAGTTATTTCCAAGCAGGCTGCCGTTTCCGATCTTACCCGCGTGACAGATGACTCCGTGACCAATAGTGACGTCATCGCCTATTTCAGCGTCGTGATCGGCGTGTAGAACAGAGTTGTCTTGAATATTCGTTCCGGAGCCAATCTTGATCTTGCCAGAATCTGCTCGAATAACAACGCCCGGCCAGATGCTCGATCGTGGGCCTACTTCTACGTCTCCGACCAAGTAAGCGGTTTCGGATACGAAAGCGGTGGGGTGGATCACAGGAGTTTTGCCGTCGAGCGATCGAATCATGCGAGTTGTCCCTTTTGACGTTTACTTGGTACTTGGTCGAGCCTGTCAGACAGCGAACTACTCTACGGGATTTCGAGAGAAGGTCAGGTCGAGAACCTGATTCGTTGGCTGAGCAACCGTGTCCCACTCCCACGTTTCTTCGGCCTTCACGTGATCGCCAGCACGAGTACCTAAATAGAAGCTAATCACACCGTGTTCGATATCAGATTTACTCACGGGTCCCAAAATTACTTGGACGTACTCGCCTTCGTACGTGGTAGATATTGGCGAACCACCGTGAATGAACTCAGCATAGATCGTCGAATCGGCCGGACCGGGCTCGCCGTCTACGGTGAATTTTCCTTCAAAGATAATCGGAAACGGCGGCGGACCTGCTACCGGAGTGAAATCTTCACGGTCATAAGGAGTCGGTTCTGCGTCGGTCGTAGAACAGCCGGCTATCGCGAGAATCGCGAATACTGACAGCGCCATAGCGATCAGACCTAGGCGCGAAAAGTTGTTGATTTTAGTCACGTATTGAAGACTCAAATTAGTGGGTGATTTTTGTGCCAAGCAGTTGCACGTTCGTATGCTGCTGCTGCACGTATTACCGCAGTGTCACCGAATTGTGGGCCAATGAACTGGAGACCAACTGGTAGACCTTCGGACATACCGCCAGGAATAGATATCGAGGGCAGCCCGGCGATGTTCACAGGAATCGTGCACACGTCGTTCATGTACATCTGGAACGGATCGTCCATCTTGGCGCCGATCTTGAATGCAGTACCCGGCGATGTCGGCGTAACGAGAGCATCGAACTTGAGAAACGCGTCGGTGAACTCTCGACGAATGAGAGTTCGAACCTGTTGCGCCTTCTTGTAGTAGGCATCGTAGTAACCAGCTGAGAGAGCGTATGTTCCAAGGAAAATACGTCGCTTCACTTCTTCACCGAAACCTTCACCACGCGCTATCTCAGTCGCCTGAGCAGAAGTGCTAGCGTCAAGCGAACCTAGTCCGTACTTCACACCGTCATATCGAGATAGGTTTGCCGAGGCTTCAGATGGGGCGATGATGTAGTAAACAGCGAGAGCGTGATCGGTCAGCGGGAGCGATGTTTCACTGATGTTGGCACCGAGATCTTCGAGAGTTTTAAGCGACGCTTCGAACGCCTCGCGTACTCCCGACTCCATACCGTCGACCAGATATTCCTTTGGAACTCCGATGTTCATGCCTTCTACACCACGATCGATGTTCTGTCCGAAATCGGTGAAAGGTGCAGCAACGGATGTTGAGTCGCGCCGGTCATGGCTCGAAACGATGTTTAGCGCATCGGCGCAGTCGGCAACGCTTCGGGTCAGTGGTCCGATTTGATCGAGCGATGATCCGAATGCCAGCAGTCCAAATCGACTCACCAAACCATATGTCGGCTTCATGCCAACAACGCCGCAAAGCGATGCGGGCTGTCGAATACTTCCGCCAGTGTCTGAACCGAACGCTATAAAGCATTCTCCGGCTGCAACTGCGGCACTGGCTCCACCGGAACTCCCACCAGGAACGCGGTCGGTGTCCCAAGGATTGTGAACCGGACCAAACGCTGAGGTTTCGTTAGACGAACCCATGGCAAACTCGTCGAGGTTCCCTTTACCGAGAATTACGGCTCCGGCGTCTTTTAGATTTCGAACAGCCGTCCCGTCGTAAGGGGGGATGTAGCCTTTCAAAATATTTGATGCGGCTGTTGTTTCGACGCCTTTTGTCGAGAAATTGTCTTTGAGCATGATCGGCACGCCGGTCAGAGCCGTTGGTTCTTGGCCCGTACCTTGCAACCGCTGGTCTGCGAGTTCAGCGTCGGCGATTGCACGCTCTGCGGTAACCGTGATGAACGTATTCAACTTCGGTTCGAGGGCAGATATGCGGTCGAGCATTGTGCGAGTTGCTTCGACGGATGAAATTTCACGTGCATCGAATTTAGCTCGAAGCTCACGTGCCGTTGAAAAGTAAAGATCGGAATTAGTTGAATGTGTCGTCATTCGTTATATCTGGGTCCAAAAGTTCGGAAAAGGTAAATGCGTAAATATCTGGGATCAGCGAGTATTGCTTTATTCCAGAACAGGGCGAACTCGTATGAATTCGCCATCACGGTCAGGAGCGTTTTTGAGCACATCATCCTGATTCATAGGCGGCTGCGGTTCGTCCTTGCGCATGACCGTGTTTGAGTCAGTTGTATGACCTGTCGCCTCGACGCCATCAGTGTCGACAGTAGAGAGTGAAGCAAAATGTCCCAGAATGTTCGTCAGTTGGACTCGCATGTCTTCGGACTCTTCGTCGGACAGTTTTATATATGCCAACTGAGCGATGTGGTCTACGTCTTTAGGAGTTAGTGGATCCATTGTTTCCCGAGTGATTTTGTCTGCTCATCCATCGTGATTTCCACGCACGATCCATAGTCTGAATCAGGCACGCAATCAAAGGATTTGTCGTTACGAAAGATCGAGTGTAGCAGCGCTAAAAAGGGTGAGGGTCTTATGAATCGTCGAGAATGTGGGCCTGTGCTGTTTGACACCTCTGATTCTCGTTACCTAGAATCGAGTCCCGTGTAGGGTTATTTTGTAACAGGCGACACATTAGCCTGTATCCCTACCCGAGGATGTGTGCAATCTCTGCAACGAGCCGCTTCAACCAGGTATCTATATTGGTATCTACGTTTGCCTGCATCGACAGGCGGTTGTACTTCCCCTCAAATAGTTCTCTCTTATCGGCTGGCACGTTGGCTGGACGCGAACCCCTAATCATCAACGCGGCGGAGCCGGCACATGAGTAAGTTTATTTTCGTAACCGGCGGAGTCGTCAGTTCACTCGGTAAAGGTATCGCGGTTGCCTCGATAGGCAGAATGCTGAAAAGCCGAGGCATGACGGTTTCAGTACTGAAGCTCGACCCCTACTTGAACGTCGACCCCGGCACGATGTCTCCTTACCAGCACGGCGAAGTGTTCGTAACTGTCGACGGCAGCGAGACTGACCTCGACCTCGGTCACTACGAGCGATTTATCGACGTTGAACTAACTGAACTATCGAACGTCACCGCGGGGCAGATCTATTCAGAGGTTATCGCCAACGAGCGTGCCGGCAAATATCTCGGCGGGACGATTCAGACAGTACCGCACGTTACCAACCTAATTAAGGAGCGCATACTCCGGCTCGCCGAGGTATCACAGGCCGATGTTGTGGTTGTTGAAGTTGGCGGAACTGTTGGTGACATCGAGGGACAGCCATTTATCGAAGCGATCAGACAGGTTCGAAATACTGTGGGTCAAGACGATACGTTCTATGTACACGTCACCCTGCTTCCTTATCTTGGTACGACGGGCGAGCTGAAAACTAAGCCGACCCAGCACAGCGTAAACACGATGCGAGGCATGGGAGTTCAGCCAGACGCTATCCTTTGCCGTGCCGATCAGGAAACCGGCGAAGACGAGCGGCGCAAAATTGCGCTCTATTGCGACGTAAATGCAGAAGCTGTTATTTCACTGCCGACCTTATCGAGCGTGTACGAAGTTCCGCTTCACCTCGAAAAAGAAGGGCTTGGTGAAATTCTTACCAAGAGCCTGAAACTGACTGACACCCCGGCAAATCTAGAATCATGGCGAGCCATGGTCAGAGTCGACGAAGAAGATCACCCTGAGATAGAAATCGCACTAGTCGGCAAGTACGTTGAGCTACAAGATTCCTATCTCTCTGTCGTTGAAGCGCTTCATCACGCAGGACTACACAACGAGCGAAAAGTAAATATCAAATGGGTCGCCGCTGAAGATATCGAAAAACACGGTGCCGAGCAGCTTCTCGGAACGGCGCTAGGAATTATCGTTCCCGGTGGATTTGGCGAACGCGGACTCGAAGGCATGATTGCCGCGGCTAATTACGCGCGAAAAGCACAGGTGCCGTATCTCGGATTGTGCCTTGGAATGCAGATCATGGTTGTCGAGTACGCTCGAAACGAGCTGGGAATCGCCGACGCCACATCGCTAGAGATCGATCCAAACGCTGCAAATCCGGTTATCGCTTTCATGGAAGGGCAGGAAGATCTCTCAGCCACCGGCGGCACAATGAGGCTCGGTGCGTATCCCTGCGTCCTCAAAGAGGGAACACAGGTTCGAGCCGCTTACGAATCGGAAACGGTGGATGAACGCCACAGGCACCGATACGAATTTAACAACGAGTATCGAATTCCGCTCGAAGAAGCAGGCCTCATCGCTTCCGGCACATCGCCCGATGGATCGCTGGTGGAAGTTACCGAGGTTTACGGCCACCCATTCATGGTGGGTAGCCAGTTCCATCCTGAATTCGGTTCAAGGCCAGAACGACCTCACCCACTATTTCGAGAGTTCATACGAGTGTCTCGAAACACTCTTCGTGAAGGCGGCCAGCACGATTTCTTTGAAGAGGAAGAGTAGCCATTCGGCGGCTGAGGATGTTGCGTGAAAATCGATCAATAATCATCAGAAGTGGAATTGTTGCCCAACGATTTGATATCATCGAATAACGCGAGCAAAGAATCCACTTCTGGATATTCGCCGCACCTTTCGATCCGCCCGGCTTTGTAACAACAGTTACCGCCAACGGGCTTTCCCTTCACAGGAACCTAGATACCCGCTCATGAGAGCGACCTCGCCGGCTTCACTTTAGCCTGAATGACCCACCGCTCTTAGCGCAATCCAAATATTAGACTCGTCGGCATCTGGCTATTTATTTGCACAGATGGTCCCCCGTAATGACGGTCTACATAACTCACTAATTTTTCTCTAGAACTTTCGCTGAATCGATACCATTGGACGTTGATCAACTTTGATCGACAACCAAAGGGTTTATTTCAGCTTTGTCCGAATACCAGCAGGAGGAACCTACGCTGACTACCGAAACCCGATCATCCCAATCCCGCGGCGGCAATCGCCGACGATCAGGACGACGACGCCCAAGAGGCGGCGGCGGAGGCGGGCAACGCCCGGCAGGGCTGCCAAAAGATAATTTCGAGGTAGACGAGAGCAAGCTACCCGATTTGGGAAACCTTGGTGCAAAGACGAACGATGAACTTCGACAGTTGGCCATCGATAAAGGCATCAAGCGAGTTCCGACCCAGCGGACCGAACTGGTTCTAGAAGTTCTTGCATCAGTCGCCGAATCTACCGACCAGCTCGTAGGAGCAGGCATTCTCGACCTTTTGGGC
>JABIHL010000177.1 GCA_018649665.1 Chloroflexota bacterium
CGAGTGTTCCAATTCCAGCCAGTGCAAGGTAAAGCGCAACAGGTGAGCCAAGCCCACCGGCACCTACGATAAGCACCTTCGAATCGATCAATTTTCGCTGGCCTACGCTGCCAACGCCGTCCATGATCAGGTGGCGACTGTATCGCTGAACCTGCCCGGGCGTGAGTGGCGTGAAGCCGTTGGTCTCTGCCATGTCCCTAAATTATCCTCTTACTATTTTCCGACCACTGCCCGAATAAACGCTTTTCGTATACGTAAACCGAGATTGACCGGGACAACAACTATAAATTCTACTCCGCTGATCGACGCATATCGCCTCACATTTTAGATTTGGCGCGCCAATGCGGAAGTTCAAGCAGCTAACTGGAAAGTTAGATTCAGTACGAACGATCTAGATGCAGCCTATCTAAGGCATCGAACCTAGAAGTTCGTTTTTACAGGAGCACCAGCTAATGCCATTGTCATTTGCTGATCCTTCAATTCACTGATTCTTACTTTGCTCAAGTGCTCTAGCAGCATGGTCTCGACATCACTCCAGAGCTCGCGCTGCGAACAAGCCCCAGAGAGCCTACAGCCATCGGGTTCTTCGACACAGTCGACAGGAGCTAAAGAATAATCAACCGAGTTCACAACGTCGCTTACCGATATATCTTCGGAAGACTTTGCGAGCTTATGACCACCCTGAGGACCTCTGCGAGATTCGATTAACCCAGATTTTTGTAACTCTGAGCAGATTCTCAACAAATAAGGTTCAGGAATGTGCTGAGCACGAGCGATATCGGAAGTGGAAGTGAATTCCGGGCCATCTTGTTGCGCGAGGTAAACAAGGGTGCGAACCCCGTAATCAACCTTCATCGGTACAAGCATGAGTAGGTCTCCAGCACCAGTAACGGTACATAACGCGAAGCAAAATGCCTGCACGCCGTGATCAGCCACATCCAACATGAGTTCAAAGTGAGATCGAACTCTCGTGCTTCTCAATCATATCACCGAGAAGCCATTCCTGACCCAAACGGTCGACTTTTAGTGCGGCACCTACCTTAGATACATTTCGTAATCACGAACTCAATACGAATCTCATACTTGGTGGTATTGTTAGTAGCTGTGCAGGCGAGGTTTCGTGCCTCGATGCCACTATTTATTGAACTGCTAACAACAGGAAAGACCGGTTTTCGGTCCCCGACTAGAAATGGGAGATGATCGCAATGGCAACGGACGCGATAACACTCAGCGTAGATTTACGCACTGCCCTCGGTAAAAAGAACCGAGCGCTCAGACGCCAGGGAATTACTCCCGTGCACATGTACGGCCTAAACGAAGACTCAGAGTCGCTTCAGGCAAACGACCGAGAGCTCATATCTGTCCTACGGGCCGCAGGCAGAACCACACCAGTAACCCTCAAGGTTGCGGGCGGAAAAGACACCGTAACTATCGTTCGAGAGATTGCACGACACGCAGTTTCCGGCGTGGTTCAACACGTTGACTTCCAACGAGTCGACGTTCAACAGGAAGTTGAAACTCCAGTACCAGTCTCACTGACAGGTCAGGAAGAGGCTCCTGGTACATCCGGTGGTGCAGGTGTTGTTACACAGGGTGCGTTCGAAATTTATGTTCGAGCAAAGCCGTTCGATGTTCCAAACGAAATTGTTGTCGACTGCTCAGGCTTGATGGAAATCGATTCAGCAATTCTGGCTGGCGAGGTCAAGTTGCCTAGCGGCGTAACGCTAGCTGGTCCAGCCGACGATCGAATCGCATGGATTCAGCCACCAAGAGTATCGGCTGACGATGATGCAGCTGCAGATGCTGCTGCTGCTGAAGGCGAAGAAGGCGAAGACAGCGAAGACGCTGCCGACGGCGACGCAGAAGAAGCGGGAGACGGCGAAGAAGAGTAGATCACTCTTTATCGACGTTCGAATACTTCGAACCGAAATTACAAAAAACGCCGCAGCCATTGGTTGCGGCGTTTTTTTATGCTCGAAAATACCGCCGCCGAACCGGATTCCGAGTTCAACTCCTTGCACGAAACACCATACGAACTTACTATTCACTCGCGGAGCGAGGCGGTTCGTCTCGGCTTGCGCACTAAAAACTAAATACTCAAAGGCACAGGAGGCACGGATGGACACCATCCTCATAGCCGTCCTAGTAGCCCTAGTTGCGGTTGTGATCGGAAGCGGACTAGGCTTCCAACTTCACAACCTCCTTTCGGCAAAATCACAGCGAGCAGTTGAAGAAGCATCGGCGCAGCAAATGCGCAGATCCAACGCTCGAAGTAAGGAGATTCTTCTAGAAGCTAAAGAGCAAGCGCTTCAAGTACGAAGTGATACAGAAGCAAAGCTCAACGAGCAGAAGTTAGAAATACAACGCCAACAGAGTCGTCTCGAAGCACGAGAAGAAACTCTGCAAAGCAGGACCGATTCGACAAAAGAACTCGAATTGGGGCTAAAGACTCAAAAAGATCAGATCGCCGTGAAAATCTCGGCGGCTGAAGATTTGAGACTTCAAGCCGGTGAAAGACTCGAAACCGTTTCGGGACTTTCATTAGCCGATGCAAGGCAACAGCTGCTCGATCAAGCTGAAGAAGATATCCAGTTCGAACTGGCACGCCGATACAGGGATGCCGAACTAGAGGCACAGGACGAGGCAGACGATAAAGCTCGCGTTATTCTCGCGGCGAGCATGCAACGACTCGCGGCTGAAGTAGTTTCAGAAGCGACAGTCACCAGCATTCCGTTACCGAACGACGAAATGAAAGGCCGACTGATCGGACGAGAAGGCAGGAATATCAGAGCCATCGAGGCAGCTACCGGAGTCGATCTAATCATCGACGACGTGCCTGAGGCAATCACGATTTCATGCTTCGACCCGATCAGGCGCGAAGTCGCACGCATAGCACTCGACAAACTGATTCAAGATGGCAGGATTCATCCCGCACGTATTGAAGAGTCGGTCGAAAAAGCGCGTACGGAAGTCGACGAAACCGTTCGCAAAGCCGGACAATCGGCCATGTTCGATGTCGATGTAAAAGGTTTGCATCCAGAACTGGTAAAACTTGTCGGTCGGCTGAAATTTCGATACAGCTACGGCGAAAACGTGCTTCAGCACTCGGTCGAAGTCGGACTTGTCGCGGGAATTCTTGCTTCTCAAATAGGGGCCGATCCTCAGATCGCTAAGACAGCAGGATTCTTACACGACATCGGTAAGGCACTCACGCATGAAGTCGATGGACCTCACGCAGAAATCGGTGCCGACATCGCGAAACGCTACGGTCAACCTGATCGTGTTGTAGCCGGTATTCGAGAACATCATGATCGTGAAATGACAACGGTCGAATCGTTCCTTGTTGCCGCAGCCGATGCGATCAGCGCAGCTAGACCTGGCGCACGACACGACACGGTCGAAAACTACATCAAGAGACTCGAAGCACTTGAAGAAGTCGCCAAGGGATTCGAAGGCGTAGAGCGTGTTTTTGCTATTCAAGCGGGACGTGAAGTCCGAGTGCTTGTCGATCCTGAAAACGTCGACGACGTCTCGGCTGCAACGCTCGCAAGAAACATCGTGGCAAAGATCGAAGAAACCCTCGCCTACCCCGGTCAAATCAAGGTAGTGGTAATCAGGGAATCACGATCAATCGAAGTCGCCCAGTAGCGGAATCTTCGTACTCATAGAAAAATAGAACGACCCAGCGATATCCTCGCTGGGTCGTTCTATTTAAATGCTCTACGACAAACGCCAACTTGAATTCGTCGACTCATTCCCGCATTGTTGAATGTGCGTTCGGCGATCGACACCGTTATGAACGCGAATGTCCGAACGAAACACTAGAAAGATTCGCATGCGTGTATTGATGATCGGTGATGTTGTGGGCAGCGGCGGACGCAAAGCCGTAACCAGCCTGCTCAAGGATCTAAGATCCGAACTGAATATAGACTTTGTCACACTTCAAGGCGAAAACCTCGCCGCCGGGATTGGACTCACCGTCGAAACTGTCACCGAAATGCTCGAAGCCGGTGCTGACGTAATTACAACCGGTAACCACGTTTGGGACAAACGAGAATTTATCGAGCACCTCGATGATCCGTTCCTCCCAGTGCTACGCCCTCTCAACTACCCCACCGACAACCCAGGGCGCGGTGCGAGCGATGATTCAGGTCCTGTAGCCGTAATTAGTTTGATCGGACGAGTCTGGGTCGGCGAATTCGACTCACCGTTCGCTGTGATCGACGATCTACTCGCCGGTGGATTTGGACAAGGCAAGCCCATAGTGGTCGACTTCCACGCGGAGGCAACATCTGAAAAAGCAGCCCTAGCGTGGCACCTCGATGGGCGCGTAGCAGCCGTTGTCGGCACGCACACCCACGTTCCAACCGCCGACTGCAAAGTCTTGCCCGATGGCACAGGATTCGTAACCGATCTAGGCATGGTCGGAGCCGTCGATTCGATACTCGGTGTCGAAGTCGAAGGCTCTCTGGCACGCTTCCTATCAGGACGTCGTCAACGCATGCAGCCCGTCCGAAGCGGCATAATCAATTTCAACTCGGTACTTATCGATATCGATGATTCGACCGGACTTGCGACATCTGTAGAACGAGTCGACAGGCAAGTCGAAGTTTGAGCGATTCAACCGGCCAAAACGAGCAAGGAAGCCGATACGACTCGAAGACACCTGCCGTTCATCCAGAGTGGCCAGTCGAAGTCGATCTTCATCTCCACACGACCGCATCCGATGGCACGCTCACTCCGACACAGCTCATCGACCAGATTTCAGCGACAACCCTTCGAACCGTCGCCATCACCGATCACGACTCCACAGAAGGAGTCGCAGAAGCAATCGAAGCGGCGAACGCTTCTTCGAACCTAACCGTAATTCCGGGCATCGAACTCGGGACTGAGAATGAAGATTCCGAGCTTCACCTGCTCGGTTATTTCATCGACATCGACCATCCTGAATTACAGAAAACTCTCGAACAGTTCCGCTCCGAACGAGTCGATGCTGCCCGAGCAATGGTCGACAAACTGGAAGAGATAAAACGTCCAGTTTCGTGGGAACGAATTGTCGAGATGGCGGGTGGGTCGGTTGGGCGGCCTCATATCGCACGTGCGATGGTCGAGGCAGGTCACGTCGATACCGTGGCTGAAGCGTTCGATCGGTTCCTTGGCGAAAAAGGAATAGCACGAGTCCCACGACCAAAGCTTCACCCGGTCGAAGCTCTCAAACTAATCCACTCCGCAGGAGGAATCGGCTCAATTGCTCATCCACGTACAGTCCGAAACCTCAAACCCCTCGTTATTGAACTAGTCGAAGCAGGGTTAGTCGGCATCGAGGTCTACGCCGAGAAGTACAACAGCGATCGACGCGATTCCTACATCGATATTGCCACCCGGTACGATCTCGTCGCAACCGGTGGTACCGACTACCATGCTCTCGGCGCAAAGAATGAAACAACGCCCGGCACCAACGGTCCCCCACCAAACACGGTCGAAAAATTAGTTACTCGGGCAAAGCATAAACACGGCCCGAACGTTGGCAACATCCCATCAGGATTGGCATAGCCACAATGCCCAGCATCGACGCAGTAGTCGCCGTAGCTATCGCCTATCTCATCGGGTCGATTCCCACGGCGTACCTAGTCGGAAAATACTTTGGCGATGCCGATCTCACTGAAGTCGGATCGAAAAATATTGGAGCCTCGAACGCCTACTCTCAACTTGGTTCACGCTGGGCTGGGTTCGTAGTGACCGTCGATGTGCTCATCAAAGGATCGCTCCCCGTTTTCATCGCCTCAGACGCCGTTTTCGGACTCGGTCTAGGTGTCCAAGTGGCCGTTGGTATAGCGAGTGTGGTCGGTCACGATTGGTCGATATTCCTCAGATTCCGCGGCGGACGTGGAATCGCAACAACCGAAGGGGCAATACTCATACTCAGCCTCCCGTTGGCGTTCGCATACCCAGCGATACCAGCATTGGCAGTTCTGGTTAGCCCCAAACGGGATTCCGCAGTATGGTGGCTAATTGCGACCTTGGCCGTTCCTGTGTGGGTTCTGCTCTTAGATCTTCCCGACGAATTTCTCTGGTTCTCGATAGCGCTCATCGTTGTCACTCTTTTGAAGCGTATGACATCTAACTCTTTACGAGACGACCGTGGGTCAATTTCGGCAAGACTTCTTTGGAACCGCTTGGTCTTCGACCGAGATATCAAGAGCCGTTCTGCGTGGGTCGAACAGTAGCAAATCACCGAAATACCTGCTGACGTTTCACGATTTATCGCCACACTTTTTGGGTATCCTGTACCGCCTATGACAAACGACATCTTCGATAGCACCTGCCTACGCCACCCCGAAATCACTTCCAATTTGGGTTGTGGAAGGTGCGGCGACTTCATCTGCCCCCAGTGCATGGTGCAATCGCCTGTAGGCGCTCGTTGTCCCGATTGCGCCAATATCGGACAAGCACCGATCTTTCGACTCACCCCTGTCGAAGTAGTTCAATCTATAGCTCTGTCTTTGGGATCCGCTGTCGTACTCGGAATCGCTTACGCTGCGATCGTATGGGTACTTTGGGTGCTACCGCTCGGCTTAATGGTCGGTTACGTTGCGACGGCGTTCGTCATCGCCCTCGCTGGCGCACCCGTAGGCGATTTCATCAGGCGAGTTGGCAAAAACAAACTCGACGCACGATTAAGAGTCCTCGCCGCGGTGACCATGCTGCTGATATGGATGGTCGGCTATACCGTAGGGTCGGAAATGTTTGGCATCTGGAACGGCGTGTTCCTCAACATCGTCGCTTATATAGGACTAGGCATAGGCATCTACGTCGCAATGAATCGCGTTCGACCGTAGCTATCGATCACCCGCTCCAGGGTTGATGCCAATTCTCATTTCGACACTGCCCATCATCGTCTCGACCGTAACGCCAGTGAAGTGGAAAGACCTTCGGTAGTGACGAGGGGATTGGGCACGTACTTCACCGTGCACGATTCGATCTAGCAACTTCCGAGCGAGACCTACCCACGACTCGCGCACATCCCACCACCTAGCACCGCCCATCCGAAGATCCCTCCACTCCGCTTTCGCTGCGGTCGGGATGTGAGCAACTAGCCGATGTCTCGACCCAAGTGGAGAGACCTCCGGTGGTGACGATGGGAATGGCGAGTGAAGAAAATAATCTGCCCACACCAACCCGCTAAACACTCGTCGGAATAATTCCGCCGCCGCCTTCAGCGTTGTACCGAAACGCCTCGTCAACCATGTCGAACAACGTCAGCGTTGGAGCGTACCCAAAGTCGTTCTTCGCAGCCGATAGATCGTATTCGTAGAACGTCGGATTAGTCGCCAGATCAACCGTTGAGTACGGAATTCCCGTCTTCTCCGATATGTACGGAATCAGAACATCCCACGTGAACGGCTCTTTCGATCCGAGCTGATACACATTGCCGAACGTCGCCGGGTTACCGACTGCCTGATCGTAAGCATGAACAAGATCCCGAACTTCAACCTGGTGCTTCTTCCATGGCCGACCGTTCACATCACGTGCAACGATCAATCGCGGGCCACCGTCAGTCTTCGCACTTTCAGCTTGAAGAATCTCGTAGGTCGCTTTTCCAGCGTCATCGGTTCTGCCTTCGAACTGCTTCAAGAAATGACTCAGATGGAACTGACCAAAGTTCAAAATCTCGCCAGCTCCCCAGACGTTGGCGAATCGAATTATCGTTCCACGAAGATCATCCTGCGCTCGATATCGAATTAGCAGGCTCTCACAAAGCACCTTCGAATAGCCGTACCAATCGGTAGTCGAAAGCGGCAGTGAATCCTCGACTATCGGTTGTGCGATTCCGCCTTCCGGATACTTGAACATCGTCGCATCAGTGCTTGTGATTAGCACGTGCTTAAGCTGATCGCCTAGATTCTTCGAAGCTTCGAGAACGTTAAACGTTCCCTTCACGTTCGTATCGAAATACTGCTCAGGAGTAAACGGTCCGCCCGCCTGAAACGCTGCTCCAAGGTGAAGAACAACTTCCTGTCCATCGACTGCGGCATTCACATCAGCCGAGTTCGCCAGATCGCCTTCAACGATCTCAGCCCCGACTGCTTTCATCTTTTCTGCCTGTCGATCACCCGGCCAAACGAAGCCTCGAACTTCGTGCCCGCTGTCGAGAAAATTTTGGGCAATATTTGCACCGACTCGACCCGTAATTCCCGTTATTAATATCTTCATAGCTTCGTTGGTTTCCTGAATAAATTCGTTGGCTAACTGATTACGGTTTCGTGTTGTTTGTAAACACGATCGTAAAGATTCTGATCGATACTCACGGCCAACCCTGGTGAATCAGGAACCGCATACTTTCCGTCTTCGAAAACATACTCAGCGCCCTGATATAGCGCGAAATCTAAGGTCGAATCCTCGGCGATAACGAACCTAGACGTGGCTGCCCCGAACTGTATATCGGCTCGTAAACCGAGGTAGGCAGCGTTGTAGTTGTGAGGGGCAATGAGCGTATCGACGCCCGATTCTTCAATGTCTCTCGCCAGTAGGTGATACTGCCAAAATCCCATGTGAAGCATGTCGGGCTGAATGGCATCGAGCAGCCCCTCTTCCATCAATTGCCAGTAGATCGTCTGGCGACCTTTGTGACTCTCGCCATCAACGATCATCGTCTTTGGTGTGTACTTGTCTCGCCATTCGTTTAACTTGCGATAGTCAGCGATATTCTCGGTGACCATCTCTTCCATCCACAACACATTTAGATCGCCAATTCCTCGAACGAAATCCTCAAGAAGATCCATTCGACCGTCGTAACCGTTGTTGGCGTCGACAAGAATTTTTATGTCATCGCCAACCGTCGCTCGCACTGACTCGACGACTTCGATGTCACGTCGAGTGCCCGCGTACGGTTCGAACCATTTGCCGGGTCGCCCCAGCTTGAGTTTCACCGCTCTCCAGCCTTTCCCGACTGCCTCCGCAGCTTCGATGGCAACTGCATTCGCACCTTCAGCAGGATTCACCAAGTCTTGGAAATACAAACTCGAATCGTAGCCTTCGACCTTGTCTCGAACCTTGTCTCCAAGAAGACTGTAGGCAGGTTGACCTAGTGCCTGTCCGATCAGATCGAACAATGCGACGTCTAGGAACCCATAGCGATCTATCAAATCCGACCAACGAGGATTAATGCTCGTCACCCGTCCGCCCGAGACGTTGAAGAACCCTGACAACGGCTTGCCGATGAGATCCTGAAAATCGTTGTAGATATCAAGTATTCCGCCTTTGTTCATGGCTGGTCGAGCATTGCTCAATCCGGTCAATCCCGAGTCGGTCGAAACCTGAAGTAACCACTCACGCTGGTTGATTCCGTAGTTCTCCATCTTGGCGTTACGACCAACGATTCGACCCTTTCCGGGCGAACCAAAATAGTTCTCAACCGGCGTGATCGTGATCTTGTTGATGACGTGACCATCTAGGCTTGAAGTAGCCATAACTACGACTCCATCCTGTTCTCATGCTTGGCATGCGGGGCGTAACCGGCTTCGTCGATATCCATTCCCAAGCCGGGTCCAGTTGGCAGTGCGTACGCGCCGTTCGTGAAATCAGGCAAGGCGGTGAGATAGTGCGGAATCACACGTTCATCTTCAAGCGAAACGTAAGTCTCGGAAGCTGCTCCCCAAACGATGCTGGCGTAGCTTCCGAACGATCCATTGCCGAAGTTGTGCGGGATCGTTTGAACTCCGGTTCCTTCAAGCTGACGTTCGAGATCCATCCAACCCAAATAGCCATGCCCAACAATGTCGGGCTGGTAGCCGTCGATAAGACCGCCATCAATCAAATCTTGGAACACCTCCGAGATCGGATCACGGTCGACCTCACCGCAAGTAAGCAGCGCCTTCGAGCCGTACTTGGCTAGCGACTCACGCATCGCCTTGTAGCCATCGACATTGTGCGTAATCATCTCTTCGAACCAGAAGATATCCGCCGGTGTGACTTCCTTGATGAGTTGATCCAATAGATCAAGATGCCCGTCGTAACCGAAGTTAGCGTCTACATAGATTTTAACGTCAGGTCCAACGGCTGCACGAGCACCGAGTACAACCTCGATATCACGACGCATACCGTCTTCGGGCAGCATCCATCTGCCACCACGACCCAGCTTGATCTTGATCGCTCGCCAACCATCGGCAACCGCTTGTGCCGCTTCATCACCAACCTGCAATGCACCACGCTCTGGGTTCAGGAAATCTTGAAAATAGAGTGTTGTGTCGTAAGCAGGAACAGAATCGTGCTTCTTGCCACCGAGCAGATCTATCGCCGATACGCCGCGAACTTTTCCAACTAAATCGAATGCCAGAATGGTCATCCATCCGTTCCCACGATACCAACGATCCATACCCGGCCCGGCACCAGTAACGACGCCATCGGAAATCTCCAGCAGCTGATCGACTTCGCGTCCCAATAATGCGCCCTTGATGTACGCCAGCATGCTCTCGACGCTGCCTTCACGCATCATGCGATTAGCAATCGAAATACCCTCTGCGCCACTTGAGCTTCTCGCTCGAACCACCCATTCGAGCCGTTGTGTGCCGATATTGTCGATATAAGCGTTCTTGCCAAGCTCTTTTCGATAGCTCGATGGGATCGGCGTGACCGATACGGATTCGATGATTTCTGACGACATAGTTTCCTAACGTTCCCTAATGAACCGAGCACCAATTCGGGCGCAGTCTACTCTCTAAAAATTCGTCCTGAGTCGTCAAATATGATCTCTTCGTAACGCTCGACCTGATCGTGACCCAGCGTGTTCGCCATTTTTCACAGCGAACTTTCCGTTCACTATTACGTGCGGCATACCCGTTGGAGCCACACGAGAATCTTCGTACGTTGCACGATCAATCACAGTGTCAGGATCGAACAAGACGAGATCGGCAAAATAGCCTTCTTTAACAAGCCCTCTATTGGCGATTCCGAATTTAGCCGCTGGCATATGCGTCATCTTGTAGATGGCGTTCTCAAGCGAGATCACCCCCTCTTCGCGAACATACTTACCGAGCACACGTGGGTAAGTCCCCCACGCCCTTGGATGCGGCTTTGAGCCGCGATCCAGACCGTCAGTTCCGATCATCGTCGATGAGTGCGCCATCACCATTCGCACATCGCCTTCGTCCATGCCGAACGCTGCAACCAAAATTGAATCGGAGTAGTCGCGAAGAAGCTTATTCGCCGCTTCTTCACCCGGCAGGTCGAACTCCTCGACGAAGCTTTGGAGCGAGCGACCCTCAAAATCCTCTTGCCCCGGCACCGAACACAAAAGCACTTCCGACGGTTCCGACTTGCCCATCGCACCGCCCTCGCTGTCGTTGAAGGTCCCGTTTTGAACGAGTGCGAACAACATCGTGCTGCGAGCGGTGTATGGATATTGATCGGCGGTTACGTCACGGCCCTGAGCGATTGCTTCTTCGATCATCTCTAGCGATTGAGTGACCATGCCCCAGTTCGTTTTACCGACCGCTTTGTGGTGAGAAATCTCAACGGCAGTCCCACTCGCTTCGCCGATGTGCAAAGTTTCGCGTACTGAATCGAGTAGACCCGATCCTTCGTCACGCATGTGCGAAACGTAAAGCCCGCCGTGCTTACCAACAACCTTCGACAATGCGACGACTTCTTCAGTGCTGGCATATCGACCCGGCTCGTAAACCAGACCAGTCGACAAACCGACCGCCCCAGCCTCCATGCCTTCAGTCACATTCGCCAGCATCGCCATCAGTTCTGAATCACTGGGCGGTCGATCAGCAACTCCGCCCATCGCCTCACGGCGCGCTGTGTGATGTCCGATTAGTGCGGCGACGTTCAGTACTGGAGATGCTTTGTCGACTTCTTCAAGATATCCGGCGTAGCCAGCCCAATCCGGCAGATCGGCACTAGGCTCGTTGATCGCCTTCATCTGAATCTTGCCAGCCTCTGAACCGGCAGCCCCAAACCCGCAGTTACCGACGATCGCGGTAGTAATGCCCTGCAAGATGTTGTGACGAACTTCAGGTTCGATCAATACGTGGAAATCGTCGTGAGAGTGAACGTCGATGAATCCGGGCGATAACACCAGTCCGGTAGCGTCCAATACTTCAGCCGATTCAGCTTCGATGTTCGGTGCAATAGAAACGATACGATCGCCTTCGATCGCCACATCGAGAATCGAGCCTTCAGAGCCGGAGCCATCTATGACGGTCGCACCTTTGATTATTAGATCGAGCAAGTTTCAGTTCACTTTCCGCTGCCTGGGATTCGGTTCGGTGGGACGTTCGATTGAGTGGTTAACGAACACCGATACACGCTTGTGCCGTCGTTATAACTCCACCAAGAGCCCAACACAAACCGAATTGATCTTGTAACCGCCTCAATTACGAGCTACCTTCTCGGCTAGCAAACCAATTCAGCTTGCGTGCTTCTGCACCCAGCAACTCCATTCTCAGTAAACGGACCACGCCAAAAATGTCAGCACCAACCAAGATAGAACGAGTCGAAACCATTCTTTGGGATCGCTGGTTATTGATTCGCATCTACTGCGAAGACGGAACAGTCGGTATCGGTGAGGGCGGCGTTCACGGCTGGCAACGACCGACCAAGACGATGGTCGACACGATGGCCGAGTATCTCAAAGGTAAGAATCCCGACTACATCGAACATCACTACCAGTGGCTGTACCGCTCATCGCACTTCATGGGTTCAGTAGTACAAGGTGCGCTTTCAGCAATCGATATCGCTCTTTGGGATATCAAAGGCAAGCGACTCGGCGTACCGATCTACGACCTCATGGGCGGTAAGACACGCGACAAAGTTCGCTGCTACATGCACGTCGGCGGAAACACTAAAGACGACCTAGTTGCGAGTGCTGTCGCCGCCGCTAAAGACGGTTTCACCGCAGTTCGATTTACACCGTTTGCTCCCGATTACTACCTGCATAAGTCCTACACACAATGGGCAGATGAAGCCGTTGATCGAGTCGGCGCCGTGAAAGAAGCGGTCGGTGGGGACGTCGACATATGTGTCGAGATTCACCGACAGATGGCTCCCGCGGAAAGCATTTGGCTGGGTCGGCGTCTTGAACAGTTCAACCCGTTCTTCTATGAAGACCCAATGCTCCCCGACAGTCCAGCGCGAATGGCTGAAGTCGCCGATCACTGCAATATTCCAATTGCGACCGGCGAACGATTCACGACGATCTTTGAATATGAGCAACTTCTCGAAGCAAACGCCGCAGCCTACATTCGACCCGATCTCTGCTTATGCGGCGGACTTTCGGGATCGAAGAAAGTCGCAGCCATGGCAGAAGCGAAGCATGTGAAAGTAATTCCGCACAATCCGCTTTCTCCTGTAAGCACAGCCGCCTGTGTTCAGCTCGACGCCTGTATTCCGAACTTCGCACTTCAGGAGTACACCGGTGAATCTGAGCCGCCTAAGAGCGATCTATTGGTTACGCCGCTCGAATTGGTCGATGGATACCTCATCGTTCCTGAAGGTCCCGGACTCGGCATTGAACTAAACGAAGCCGCTCTTTCCGGGCCTGAAAATCCAAAAATTCTCGACACCCCAATCGGCTTCGACGGCAGCGTTCAGGATCGATAGGTGCATCCCCGCAACGTCGGGTGATGGTGTACAACTGCGAACGCGCCTGATTCGGGTCAGGCTAAATAAAAGAATCGGGAGATAAAACGTGGTCAGTATTCCTATCGCAATCGTCGGTGCTGGTGGCATGGGCGGTCGCCATTTACGAGCGCTCGGAGCTCTTTACGAAAGCGGCATGGCGAACGTCGAACTTGTCGCCGTCTGCGACACCCGTGAAGAGAACGCCATTCACCTCGCCGACAAAGCTGAGGAAATGCTCGGAAGCCGACCCGAAATCTTCACTTCGATGGAAGATATGAAGAAGAAGCGACCCGACATCGAGGCGGTCGATATCACTACCGATTCAGGCTCTCATCATCTCGTCGCCG